>DATGAX010000345.1:0-2654 GCA_035312965.1 Acidimicrobiales bacterium | reverse complement strand
AGACCGATCCACACTACGGCGTGGCCTTTGACCAGCAACGAGCCGTGCACGAACGACGCCCCGGCCAGCGCGGACAGCGCCAACCCGGACACCAGGGCCAGGACGAGCCGCCCCACCGCGGTCCGCCGCTCGCCGTTGGCCGCCTCGAAGCGGCGGGGCTCGGGGCGCAGCAGCAGCAGGGCCAGGGCCGACGCCGTCACCACCAGGGTGACGAATTCGGCGGCGAACTGCAGCTGGGCCTGGGTCAGGGACACGATGCGCCCGTCCCGTTCATTTCACCGTCGCCACAGGAGGCGGTATCTGGCCGCCGAGCGACCGCAGGTCGGCCAGGGCCTGGTCCAGCGTGGCCACTGGGAAGACCTTCATGGAGCCGGCCTCCGGCTTGGCGTCCCGGTAGTTGTCGCCCGCCGGCACGAGGAACACCTGGGCCCCGGCCCGGCGCACCGCGACGGCCTTCTGGGCCGCCCCACCGATGGCCCCCACCGTCCCGTCCGGGTCGATCGTCCCCGTGGCCGCCACCCGGAGGCCACCGGTCAGCTTCCCGCCGGAGAGGGTGTTGATGAAGCCGAGGGCCAGGGCCAGCCCGTCCGACGGACCGCCGATCGAACCGACCTGGGCGCTGACCGGGAACGGGAAGTCGTACTTCAGGTAGGTGCCCGTGTCGATCCCGATGTAGCCCTGCTTCGGATCCGGCGGCTGCTTGGCCACCGGCGACGGCCGCGGCGCCAGACGCACGCTGGTCACGATGTTGCGGACCGCGGCGGGGCCGTCCACGCCCCTTTGCAGGCGGACCCGGACCACGGTGCCGGCGGGCAGCCCGCGCAGCGCGGCGAACAGGTCGTCACGCGTGTGGACCGCCTTGCCGTCGACGCCGGTGATGACGTCGCCGCACTGCAGGCCGAAGCGGGCGGCCGGCGTCCCCGGGTAGACGGTGGCGATCTGCGTCCCGAGGTCGACCTCCTTGACCGGGTAGCCCAGCCGGCGCAGGGCGGCGACGGGGGCCGCGGTCGCCGCCTGGTATGCCTCCTCGGAGTTCTGGCAGTCCAGCTGCGAAGCCGAGCCGCTCACGATCTCTTTGGCGTTGACCAGGACCGAGTCCTTCTCGAGGCGGTTGAGCAGCGGCACCTTCTTGATGAGGTACTGCCACGGGTTGGCCCGGTCCTCGAAGACGTCGACCATCATGATCGTGCCGTCCGTGGTGTGGGCCCGGCCGGCGGGGACGACCAGCTGCACGCACGGCCGGCCGCCCGGCAGCGAGAACGAGCCGCCTCCGACCGGGCGGCAGGCGGCCTCCGACGTGACCACGGGCGCCTGGCCGGGGGACAGGATGAAATAACCGTGCGCCTTCACCTTCAGATAGGTGATCCCACCGGCGACGAGGATGAAGGCGATGGCCACGGCCACCCAGAACGTCACGCCGCGCGAAGCGGTCGGGGCCCCGTCTTGTAGCATCTCTCCGGTAGTGGTCAAGTCGTCTTTCTCCGGCCGACCCGCGCGGGACGGGTGGTACGAGCGGGGACAGCCTGCCATGCCGCGACCGTCCGGAGGGCGACGGCGGCCATGACCTACCGGGACCGGCCCGACCACCGGATCTTCCGAATGGTCCGATCTACGACGACGCTCATCATCATCGCCGCCGGCCTCGGCCTGGCCCTGGCCGCCGGCATCGGCGCCGTGGTGTGGATGATCGCGTCGGCGTTGCACCACGCATCGACCGCCTGAGCCCCGCCCCGGCCGGCCCGGTTCCGGAAGGTGACGCCGCCGCCCGCCGGCGGGACGTCGTGATGGCCGGCCACCTGGGCGGGGATCCGGCCGGCGGGGCAGCGGTGGCCCGGCCCGCCCTGGCCGACCCCGAGCCGGCGGTCCGGGCCGCCGCTCTGGGCGCCCTGGCCCGGCTCGACCGGCTCGAGCTGGCCGACGTGCGGCGGGCCGCCCGCGACCGCTCGCCCCGGGTCAAGGTGCGGGCCGCCGAGCTGGCCTGGCGCTTCGGGCCCGACTCGGTGCCGGTGCTCCTGGATCTGGTCGCCAAGCGCCAACCCGAAGTGGTCGAGGCGGCGTGCTTCGGCCTGGGCGAGCTGGGCGCCACCGCGGCCGGGCACCCGGGGAGCGTGGCCGCGCTGGCCGGGGTGGCCCGCCGGCATGGCGACGCACTGTGCCGGGAGGCGGCGGTGGCGGCCATCGGGGCCATCCGGGCCGACGGCCCCCTCGCCCCGCCGGATCAGGGCGCGGCGGAGGATCCGGGGCGGGCCGCCGTGCTCGCCGCCCTGGAGGACAAACCGGCCGTCCGGCGGCGGGCCGTGCTCGCCCTGGCCGCCTTCGAAGGGCCCGACATCGACGCCGCGCTCGAGTCGGCGCTGGCCGATCGGGACTGGCAGGTGCGCCAGGCAGCCGAGGACCTGACCGGCCGGCGCCCGTCTACTTCATGAACAGGTCCCGCACCGCGTCCAGCTCCTCCAGGCACTTGCCTGCGCCGAGCACGACGCACTCGAGCGGCGCCTCGACGAGATGGACGGGTAGGGACGTCTCGGCCGCCAGCCTCTGATCCAGCCCGGCCAGCATCCCGCCGCCGCCGACCAGGTGGATGCCCTGGGTGATGAGATCCTGGGCCAGCTCGGGAGGCGAGTTGCCGAGGCACTTGACGACGGAGTCGACGA
>DATGAX010000344.1:0-7972 GCA_035312965.1 Acidimicrobiales bacterium | reverse complement strand
CGCAACTCGGCCCACGACTCGGTCTGCGCCTGCTCGGCCGATCCGGTGGTGCGGGCCGTCGTGGCCCGGTACGACACAGCGAGGGCCTTGGCCGCGGGGGTGACGGCGTCGGCCGTGTCGATCGCCGAGGTGGCCACCCGGGCGTCCGGACCGATGATCGTCAACCCCCTTCCGTTCGAGACGGGCGGCGTGGTGGAGTTGGTCCTGCCCGGCGACGTGGCCCCGGCGGGGGTGCAACAGATGTCGGTCCACCCCGCGGCGGTGGAGGAACGGGCCGGCCGGGGCCGCGATCTGGCCAGCATGCTCGGGCAGCTGGCGGCCGACGGTTGGCTGGGCCCGACGGGACGGGGAGTGGGCGCCGACCTCTCGGCCAACGGGCCGCTCGTGGTCACGATCCACTCCGATGCCAGCCGGAAGGCCGATCCGGCCATGGCCTCGGTCATGGCCGAGGCATGGGCCCAGGCCGGCGCGGCGCCGGACGAGCCGCTGACCGTCCGGGTGGTGCGGGCGGCCGGCCAGCGGGTGGTCACCCGGGTCGAGCCGGTGCCCGGTTGGGGGTGGGCCATGTGGGAACCGGCGGCGGCCGGCGCCCCGCGTGTGACCGTCGCCGAGACGTACGCGGGTGTATCGGTGACGAACGGTCTGCTGCACGTCGACCTCGACCGGGGCGCCGGCACCTTCGCCCTCGACGGTGTGGCGGGCCACAACGGGCTGGTCGAGGAGGACGACGACGGTGACACCTACAACTTCTCTCCCGCCGACCGGCCGCCGGTCACCGCACCGGACTCGGTGGCCGTCGAGGTGATCGAGGCCGGCCCGGTCCGGGCGGTGATCCGGGTGCGCCGCCATTACCCGTGGAGCGGGGCGGACGGCGCCCTCTCGGACATCGAGGTGGCGGCGGGCGAGGCGGGGGTGCGGATCACGACGTCCTTCGACCACGTGGGACGGGACCACCGCATCCGGGCTGTGTTCCCGTTGGGCCGGCGGACCGATCGGACCGAGGCGGAGTGCGCATTCGCCACGGTGGTACGGACCGGGGCGGAAGGAGGCCCGCACGAGCCGGCGCTGGCCACCTTCCCGTCCCGGCGCTTCGTGACGGCCGGGTCCACCACGCTGACCCATCAGGGCCTGCTCGAGTACGAGCTGGTGGACGGGACGGTCCTGGCCCTCACCCTGCTGCGGGCCACCGGCATCCTGTCCCGACCGGCGCCCCGGGCCCGGCCCAACGTGGCCGGCCCGCCGGTGCCACTTCGCGACGCCCAGATGCCGGGACCGCAGAC
Organism: Acidimicrobiales bacterium; assembly: GCA_035312965.1. Lineage (GTDB taxonomy): Bacteria > Actinomycetota > Acidimicrobiia > Acidimicrobiales > Palsa-688 > JAKCDU01. Next base: position 6,692 of record DATGAX010000344.1, on the reverse strand, counting down.
GTTCCGCTACGCGGTGGCCCGTGGCTGCGCCGACCCGTGGGAGCTGGCCGATCGCATGTGGACGCCGCTCGTCCCGGTGACCGCCGGCGGGCACGGCCACCTTCCGGAGCGGGGCCGGCGGCTGGCGGTGGACCTGGGCGGGGCCCGCGTCTCGGCCCTGCGGCGGAGAGAGGGAGCGGTGGAGATGCGGGTGTTCAACCCCCGGCCCGAACCGGCCCGGGTGGTGGTGGACGGCCACGAGGGGACGCTCGTAGACCTGACCGGGGCCACGACCCGGAGGTGGGTCGGGAGGTTCGAGCTGCGGCCGTTCGAGTTCGTGACGGCCCGCTTGGCGGCGACCAGCCTGGACTGACCGGGCCGGGCGGCGGCGGGGAACGCTCGTGTGCGGAAAGTTGCTGCTCTAGCGGCAACATTCCGGCACGCCAGGTGCGTAACCCCGGACGGGGGCTCATCGCCCGGTCAGGACAGCCACCACCGCCGCCGCCACCGCCGGGTCCGGCCCGTCCGGCCCGTCCGGCCCGGCGCCCGCATCTGCGTCCATCCGTCGCAGGCCGGCCCACGCCACCGCCCCGGTCGGCTCCACCGCATGCCCCCATCCGGCCAGCTCCTCCCGGGCGGCGAGGATGTCCCCGTCCGAGACGACGATCACCCGGCCGCCCGAGGCCGTCACGACGGCCCGCACCTGCTCGGCCCGGGGCGGGGTGGGTATGGCGATGCCGGCGGCGACGGTGGGCGCCCCCGGAGGACCGGGCGGCCGGCCGGCGAGAGGGGCGCACCCCTCAGCCTGGACGGCGACCAGGCGGGGCATGGCCGCCATCCGACCGAGAGCCACCAGCTCGCCGAAACCCAGCCACAAGCCCAGCACGAGGGTGCCGTTGCCGGCCGGCACGACGACCGCCGGCACGGCCGGCACGGCCGGCACCGCCGCCCCCCCGAACACCGCCGGCAGCTGCTCGTACAGCTCGAAGGCCAGCGTCTTGACGCCGTGGTGGAACAGGGGCTGGTGCACGTGGCTGGCGTACCAGCCCGCCCCGGTCCGCACCGCGGCCTGGGCCGCGTCGGCCGCCGCGGCCCGCGGGCCGGGCACCTCGACCAAGGTGGCGCCGGACCCGGAGATGGCGGCCAGCTTGGCCGCCGCGGTGCCGGCCGGCACGTACACCACGCACCCGATGCCGGCCGCGCCGGCGTGGGCGGCCGCCGCCTGGCCGGCGTTGCCGCTGCTGTCCACGACGATCGACTCGACCCCGAGGCGCGCCGCGACCCCGATCATCACCGCCGCCCCCCGGTCCTTGAAGGACCCCGTCGGCAGCTCGTAGTCAGCCTTGACGTAGCGGCCCGGGCCCACCTCCTGCAGCCGTGTCACCGCCATCCCGAGATCGACGGCACCGGATCCGGGCGGCAGGGCGGCGGCGTAGCGGGCCAGCGGCGAGACGCCGTCACCGTGCAGGGGATCGGCCAGGGGCCCGACCAGGTCGTGCAGGCCCTCGCACGAGCAGACCCACCGCCGGTCCTCGAGAGCCCACGTGCGCCCGCACCGCGTGCACACCTCCCGCCAGGCCACGGGCCCCGGTCTCAGTACCCCGCCTCGGGGTCCACCAGGCCGACCATGGGCTCGCCGGCGACGAAGCGGCCGACGTTCGTGGTGATCCGCTCCGTCAGGGGCCCCAGGACCATCTCCGGTGTGTCGGCCGTGTGCGGTGTGATGATGCACCTCGGCTCGTCCCACAGCGGATGCCCGTCGGGCAGCGGCTCGGGGTCGGTCACGTCCAGCGCGGCGCCGCCGAGACGGCCGGCGGCCAGCGCCTCGACCACCGCATCGGTGTCGACGTGGCCGCCGCGGGCGACATTGACCAGCCACCCGCCGGGCCCGATCAGATCCATCTCGGCCGACCCGATGATCCGCCGCGTCGCCGGTGTGAGAGCCAGAGCCAGGAACACCACCCGCGCCCCCGGCAGCACCTCCGGGAGCGATTCCGGCCCGACCACCCGCGCCGCCCCGTCGACGGGCTGCCCGGCCTGGCGGCGCACCACGGTGGCCGCCACGCCGAACGGATCCAGCAGCCGGAGCAATTCGACGGTGATGCCGCCCCCGCCCAGGATCACCACCCGGGCGCCGTACAGGGAAGTGCCGGCCGCCGCGCCCCACGTCCTGGCCTGCACCCGTTGAGGCAGGAGCCGCAACCCGGCCAGGGCCAGCATCAGGGCGTGCTCGGCCACCGGCCGGGCGTACGAGCCCTTGGCACAGGTCCAGGTCCGGCCGGAATCGATGAGGCCGTGGGCCACGGCGTTCTCGATGCCGGCGAAAGGCAGCTGGACCCAGCGGATGCCCGGCTGGTCGGACAGGGCGGCGGCGAGCTGGTCGAGATGGACGGGCGACAGCCACACCAGCCCGTCCGCCGGCTGGCCGAGGGGGACAACCTGGGCGCCCCCCGCCTGCACGGCCGCGGTGGCGAAATCTGCGTCGGACGGGCCGATGGCGATGCGCACGATCGGACGAGCCTAGGACCCGTGCCGGCCCGCCCCACCCTGGAAGCGCCGCACCCCTTGGCCGATCTGGGGGCTGCCGAGCGAGCGCCGGCCGTGGGCGAACTCGTTGCGCAGCGCCGCCTCCTCGGACAGGCCGGACTGCTCGAGCACGGACAGGCGGTCGTTGCGCAGGCAGTCCTGCGGCAGGCGGGCCAGCTCGAGGGCCAGCTCCTCCGCCGCCGAGCGGGCCGTCCCGGAGGGCACGACCCGGTTGGCCAGACCGATGGACAACGCCTCCTCCGCCCCTACCGGGCGGCCGCTCAGGATCAGGTCCATGGCCCGGGACTCGCCGATCAACCGCGGGAGGCGCACCGTCCCGCCGTCGATCAGCGGCACCCCCCATCGCCGGCAGAAGACGCCCATGACGGCGTCCTCCTCCATGACCCGCAGGTCGCACCACAGGGCCAGCTCGAGCCCGCCCGCCACCGCGTAACCGGACACCGCGGCGATGACCGGCTTGCCGAGCCGCATGCGGGTGGGGCCCATCGGGCCGTCGCCGTCGTCGTCGACCCGGTTGGAGCGGGCCGTGCCGAACGCCTTGAGGTCGGCGCCGGCGCAGAACGTCCCTCCGGCCCCCCAAAGCACGGCCACGGCCAGGTCGGGATCGGCGTCGAAGGCGGCGAAGGCACCGGCCAGGGCCGCCGCGGTGGGCCCGTCGACGGCGTTGCGGGCCGCGGGCCGGTCCACCACGACGGTCAGCACCGGCCCCCGCCGCTCCACCCGGACGCCGCCCTCGGGCGCCCCGGTCACATCCGCTCCGGCGTCTCGATACCGAGCACCGAGAGCCCGAGCCCGAGCGTGGCGGCGGTCAGAGCGCACAGGACCAGCCGGCTGTCGCGCTGCTCCTGCGACGGAGCCCGCAGCACGGGACAGGTCTCGAAGAACGACGTGTACAGGCCGGCCACGTCGAACAGGTAGGCACACAGCTTGTGCGGGCTCCAAGTGGCCAGGGTGTCGGCCACCGCTTCGGGAAAACCGAGCAATGCCAAGGCCAGTTCCCGTTCGGCCGGCTCCTCCAAGGCCACGGGCACCGAGCCCTCGAGGTACCGGGCCGGCTCCATCTCGGCCCGCCGGAAGATGGAGAGGCACCGCACCCGGGCGTACTGCAGGTAGGGCGCGGTGTTGCCGTCGAAGCTCAGCATGCGGTCCCAGTCGAAGACGTAGTCGCGCACCCGGTCGGTGGACAGGTCGGCGTACTTCAGCGCGCCGATGCCGACCATGCGGGCCACGTCGTCCCGGTGCTCCAGGTCGGGGTTCTTCTCCGCCACCACGTTCGCGGCCCGGGCGACGGCCTCGTCCAGCAGGTCGACCAGCTTGACCGTCCCTCCGGCCCGGGTCTTGAACATCTTGCGGTCCGAGCCCAGCATGTTCCCGAACGGGACGTGCACGGCCTGATCCGCTGACGGGACCCATCCGGCGGCCACGGCCACGGCGAAGCACATGGCCAGGTGCTGGGCCTGCGGCGCCCCGACGACATACAGGGCCAGGTCGGCACCCAGCCGCCCGAAGCGGTCCCGCAGGGCGGCCAGGTCGGTGGCGGCGTAGCCGAAACCGCCGTCTGACTTCTGCACGATGAGAGGGAGAGGCTCGCCGTCGCGCCCCGTCCAGCCGGGCGGGAACACGCAGCGGGCCCCCTGGCTCTCGACCAGCAGGCCCTGCTCGGCCAGCTCTTCCACCACGACCGGCAGCAGGTCGTTGTAGAAGCTCTCGCCGACGATGTCGGCGGGGGTCAGGAGGACGCCCAGCTTGTCGTAGACCTCCTGGAAGTAGGCCACGCTCTGATCGACGAGGAGGCGCCGCAACCGCATCGTCTCGGCGTCGCCCGACTGAAGCAGCACCACCCGGGCCCGGCTGCGCTCCTGGAACTCCTCGGACGCGTCGAACTCGGCCCGGGCCTGCCGGTAGAAGGTGTCCAGATCGCCCACGGAGAGCTCGTGGGCCGCCGCCTCCTCCCCCTTGTCCACGAGGTGCTCGATCAGCATGCCGAACGGGGTCCCCCAGTCCCCGATGTGGTTCTCGCGGATGACGGAATGCCCGGCGAAGGACAGCAGCCGGCAGATGACGTCACCGATGACGGTGGTCCGGAGGTGGCCGGCGTGCATCTCCTTGGCCACATTCGGGTGGGAGTAGTCGACCACCACCGTGCGCGGGCGGTCGGCCGGGGCCACGCCCAGTCGGGGATCGCCGGCCTGGGCCGAGACGAGGGAGGCCAGCCAGGACGGGGACAACGTCAGGTTGATGAACCCCTGGGGTGCCACCTCCACCGCGTCGCACATGGCGCCGAGGTCGGCGGCGGCCGCGACGGCGGCGGCCAGCTCGGAGGGGCGCTGACCGAGCCGCTTGGCCAGCGGCATGGCCCCATTGGCCTGGAAGTCCACGCCCGGCTGGGCCGACCGCCGGACGACGGGGTCGGCACCGGGCTCGACCCGGTCGAAGGCCGGCTGGAGAGCGGCGGAGAGGAGCGCAGTGAGGCCGGCCGGGGTCATGCCCTCCACTTTGGAGAAAAGGGCGGCCCTTGCGCCATTCAGTTCCTCGTCCCGGGCAGCCGGGGCGGCCGGTACGTTGTCGGCCGCCATGCCGGAACCGCCGTCAATGCACCTGCGCTTCGACGCGGTGGACCTGGACCGCCCCGGACTGTCGGTCCTGAAGGGCGTGGACTGGTCGGTGGGTCACGGCGACCGGTGGGTGGTCCTCGGACCCAACGGCTCGGGCAAGACCACCATGTTCGAGCTGGCGTCGGGTTACCTCCACCCGACCCGCGGCACGGTGGAGATCCTGGGCCACCGCCTGGGCCGGGTCGACGTCCGGCGCCTGCGGGAGAGGATCGGACTGGTGTCGAGTTCCTTGGTCAAGAAGCTGGTGCCGAGCATCACGGCCGCCGACGTGGTGGTCTCCGGCCGCCGGGGCGCGCTCGAGCCGTGGTGGCAGGAGTACACCGCGGCGGACTGGGGCCGGGCCCGCCACCTCCTCGAGGCGGCCGGGTTCGGGACCATCGCCGACCGGCCCTTCGGGTTCCTGTCCGACGGCGAACGCCAACAGGTCCTGCTGGCCCGGGCCCTGATGAACGAACCGGACCTTCTCCTGCTCGACGAGCCGGCGGCCGGTCTCGACGTGGGTGGGCGGGAGCGGTTGGTGGCCCGGTTGTCGAGCCTGGCGTCGGATCCGGGCCACCCGCCGACGGTGATGATCACGCACCACGTGGAGGAGATCCCGCCGGCATTCACCCACGCCCTCCTGTTGCGGGATGGCCGCGCCGTGGCCTCGGGTCCCGTGCGCGAGGTGATCACGGCAGAGGGGATGTCCGAGGCGTTCGGGCTGGCCCTTTGTCCGGAGTATGCCGACGGGCGCTGGACGTGCCGCGCCGTCTAGGTGCTCAGCCCAGGTGTTCGTGGAGGAAGGCGACGGTCCGGTCCCATGCCAGGCCGGCCTGCTCCGGGTCGTAGGTGCCGATCAGGTTCTCGTCGTTGTGGAAGGCGTGCCCGGCCGGGTAGCGGTGGATGAAGGGTTCCCGACCGGTGCCGGCCTTGATTCCGGCGGCCAGCTCGTCGGCCTGCTCGATCGGTAGGAAGGCGTCCTCCTCGCCGAAGTGGGCCATGACGGCGGCCTGCAGCCCGGCATAGTCGTCCGGGGTGGTCCCGACCGGGTAGAACGGAACGGCGGCGGCGATCTTGCCGCCTTCCTGCACCGCCAGGGTCAGCACGAAGGCGCCGCCCATGCAGAAGCCCACGACGCCGATGCCGTCCCCCTGCACGTCGTCGCGGCCGAGCAGGAAGTCGACCGCCCCGGCCAGGTCACGGGCGGCCTGGTCGGGCGGCAGCTTGCCCATCATCTCGCCCGCCTCCTCGGCGTCGTGGGTCGTGGCGCCCCCGTACAGGTCCGGCGCCAGGGTCACGAAGCCTTCCGCGGCCAGGCGGTCGGCGATGCCGGCGATGTGGTCGGTCAGGCCCCACCACTCCTGGATGACGACCACCCCGGCGCCCTGGCCCGAGGGGGGTGTGGCCAGGTATCCGTGAGCCTGGCCACCGTTGCTCGGGAAGGTGACGTTCTGGCGGGAACCGCCGGCGTCGGCCATGCGGCTCAGGCCTCGGCGGCGAGGACCGAGTCCAGGCGGGAGCCGACGTCGGTCACCGAGTACAGGTTGCGCTCCAGTGTCTCGGTCAGCCAAC
>DATGAX010000343.1:0-7106 GCA_035312965.1 Acidimicrobiales bacterium | reverse complement strand
CCCAAGGTGGCGGGACCGCTGGCGGCCACGAACACCCGCAGGGCGGTGACCAACACCAGTGACTGGGCCACCTGCACACCCAACAGCGCGGCGACGGCCCGCCACCACAGTCGGGCCAGGCCCTCGGTCTGGGGCAGGGCGTGGCAGACCAACAACACCGGGCCGGCCACGATCAAGATCACGGTGAGGGCCAGGCGGACGATCCAAGTGCACAGCAGGATCACCGCCAGCACGGCGATCACCCCGCCGATCAGAACCACGAAGATCCCGCCGCCGGCCAACGCGCCGAGCACCAGTTGGCGCAGCGCGACGGCGGCCTGGGCCGGGCCGACGCCGGGGCCGAGCACCGCCTGGGAGAGAGCATCGGCGGCCGAGATGCCCAGGCCGACCACGGCCAGGCTGGCGTTGGCGGCCACCCCGGCGATCACGATGCGCGGCAGCACGTCTTTCAGCCCGGTGCGGGTCTGAACGGTTTCGTAGCCCATGACGATCGCCGCGCCGACCAGCACGAATAGAACCAGAAACGCGTCGGCGATGCCCGCGGTCATCTGCCACAGCTGACCCACTTGGCCGATCGAGGTCAGATCGGGGGTGGCCAGCAGCGACTGGCCCAACAGGGTCAGCACCGGATCAAGGGCGGCGGTGACCAGATCACGGAACCACGAGTCGATCGCCGCCTCGATCTGGCCGGGGATATCGAACAAACCTGGTGACGGCGCGGAGCCGCCGTTGACGGCGCTGCCGCTGCCCGACGCCGGCGGGGCCGGCGCCACGCTGGGCGGCCCCACCTGGATCGGCGCAGGACCCGCCCCGCCCGGCTGGCCCGCCGCCGGGACCGTGGTCGGCGTGGTCGACGTCGACGGGACCGTCGACGGCGGTATCGGAGGCAGCGGTATCGAAGATGGCGGGACTGCGGTCGACGGCGGCGGGGGCGGCGGAGGGGTGGACAGGCCGGCCGACGACACCAGCACAGCGCCCGCCGCCGTGACCGGTCCTGGGGCGGACCGATGGGCGAACAGGACGGCCACCGAGACTGCGGCCACTACCGCGACTGCCGCCCGGCGGCGACGTCGGCCGGTCATGCCGCGCCTACGACCGAGGCGATGATCGACACCAACAGGGGGGCCAGGATGGCCAGGGCGTAGCCGACCGCCGCGGACTTGAGCGCGGTCTTGGCCCTCTCGACCTGGCCCGGGTCGCCGCTGGCCGCCAGGTATCTCAGCCCTCCGATGGTTAGGAACAGGGTGGCGACCGCGGCGAGGAGGCCGACCAGCCAGGTGCGCAGGTTGTCGATCACCGTGTTGAGCGACGGGCTCGGCGCGGTCTGGGCGAACGCCGGGCCGGCCGCCGCCAACACCAGCAGGACGACGACAGCCGCGGCGACGGCCAGCCGGCGGGCGGTCCGGCCCCGAAGCAGGCCTGCGAGTCGGTGGTAGGGCGTGGGGTGTCTCCTTTCAGCGAGGTCTTGGTGGAGGTCGCCCAAGGGGGGCCTGTCCCTACCGGGCAGGGCGGTTCTCACCTCCTACGGTCGGTCACGGTTGGCACGTCTTCGGCCGCCGGTCTCGGGTTCCGGCCGCCCCGAGGACGACCTCCACCCCCCAAATAAGGGTCGCGGGCCCGGTTTGGGACAAAGTCCCGCTGGTATCGATCGGAGCGAAGCCATTCGGCCAGGACGGACTCGGCCCGGGCCCGACGTTTGCGGGCCGCCGGATAGCCGATCCCCAGCCCGTCCGCGGCGTCGGCCAGGCTCAAAAGCCCCAGGCGGGTATCGCCGATCAGGGCGGCGTCATCGGCGCAGACCACTCCTTCGGCGACTGCTTGGTCGAGGACCAGGTCGGGGTGCGCCCAGGGGTGCCGGGGCGCTTCGGTGTCAGGCTGGGAGTCATGACGTTGCAGCTGTGACAGTTCGGCCACGAACAGCCGTTTGGCCCGGTTGCGGGCCAGCCAGCACAGCCGGGCGGCGAGGCGCCCGCGGGCCGGGTCGGTGGCGGCGACGCCTTCGAGCAGCCCGGCCAGCGCTTCGGCTTCGAAGTCGTCGCGGCGGGCCGGGCACACTTCGCTCAGGACCGAGACGCCCCGGCGCAGCCCGAACAACAGCACCCCGGCCAGCCCCACCGTGGCCGTGCCGCCGTGGCTGCGGGCCTCTGCGACCAGTATCGCTATGGCCGCGTTGCGGGTCGGATATGGAGTCGATGGGTGCAGCAGGATGGCCCGCAACTCGTCGAGCGGGATCGGCCGATCGGGCAAGCCGGGAACCTCGCCGCCGTGCAGCGACAGCGGTTGGGGACCGGCGCACAGCAGCCGGAAGGCGCCCTCCAGCGTGTCGAACGGTCCGGACGGTCGGGTGTCGGTCATCGGCAGCTCCTCCTGGAGTGGTGGGGAGCTGCCATCACGCCGCGGTCGCTGCTGCAGAACTACGACAACCCGGCCGCCGCGGCGCTACTACACCCTGGTCCGAGGCTGAGGTAGACAGGGCGCCGCCGCAGCGCATCGACGCTGGCAGCAGCTACTACAGCGCCGAGCTACGCACGAGCCGAAACCCGTTCAGCGCTCGCCGAGCGGAGCGGAGAAAAAATTCTCAGCCGGGCGGAGGTGGAGCGAGAACCGGACGATCCCCGGCCCTGGGTGTAGTTCAGAGAACGGGTCAGGTCCACCTAGGCCTGACAGTGCGGCCTCCCGCGAGGCCCGGCGATTTGCAGGAGACGACGGCGGGGGCCACCGCGGATGCTGGGCCGGCCGCCTCTACTACCGGGCGCCTGCAGGTTGTAGTAAGTCGTGTAGTAGCCGTGACCGGCGGTTTCGTGGCGGTTATCGGGGGCGGGTGGCGAGTCGGTAGCGGCGGGGGCTGTCGGCGACGAGGGTGATCGAGCCCGACTGGGCCAGGCGGCCCAGCGCGTTGGACACCGCCCCCGCGGAGCGCCCCAGGCTCTTGGCCACCGCGGCGGGGCCGAGGGCCTCGGCCGGTCGGGCGGCCAGGTACTCCAGCACGAGCCCGGTCAACTCACCCCGATTGAGCCGGGCCCCCATGTACTCGTCGCCGGGCCGGCGACCCGGCCGCTCGCTTGGGGCCGTCTTCCCGTCGGCGACGGCGGCGGGCGCGGCCGGTTCTGGTGTGCTCCAGCGGTCGGGCTGGCGTCGGCCGTTGTCCCCGCGCCCGCCGGGGAGGCGGCGGGCCCGGCCGTCGGCTTCGAGGGCGGCGAGGGCCTTGGTGGCGGTGGACTGGCCCACCCCGGCCGCGTCGGCCAGTTCCGCCGCGGTGGCGTTGGGTTGGGCGGCCAGCACGGCGGCTACCGCCTCTGCAGCGGAGGGTCGGTTGTTGTTCTTGGCGGGCATTGGGGTTCTCCTGTCGTGGTTGGTCGAGACAGGAGGTACCTCGGCCTCGCCGGGCACCTCAAGGCGATATCGGAGTTTCTCCGGGGTTTGTCCCAAACCCGGGTTGCGGCCCCTATTTGGGGGGTGGCACGACTTCGGCCGTGGGCTTCCCATGGCCACCCCCACCACCCCGAACACTCGCCGTCCAGCCGGCCGCTCACTGGCGGAGCCGGTACCGCTGGCCGTCTGGCCTGTCGCCCAGCAGACCGCCCCGGTGCAGCGGGCCGGCCGCTACCGGGCCGAGTCCACCGCTCACCCGGGCAAGATGCTTCCGGCCTTGGCTGCCCGCATCGTGGCCGAGTACTCGACGCCCGGCGATCTGGTCGTCGACCCCATGTGCGGCACCGGCACCACCTTGGTCGAAGCAGCCAGCCAAGGCCGGCGGGCCGTCGGCGTCGAGCTCGAGGACCGGTGGGCTGACCTGGCCCGAGCCAACCTCGACACGGCCCTCGCCGGGCCGGCTCGCCGGCTGGCCCAGGTGCGCACTGGCGACGCCACCGCCCTGCCCGGCCCGCTGGCCGATATCTCCGGTCGGGTGGACCTGGTCTGCACGTCGCCGCCGTATGGCTGCGACGCCGGGGTCATCGACAAGCCGGGCTGGCTGGCCGGCGGCCGGCTCTGCCCTGCCGAGTCGCGCGACTACTCGGCCGACCCTGCCAACTTGGGCCACGCCCGCGGCGACAGCTATGCCGCTGCGATGGCCGCCGTGTACGCCGGGTGCTACGCCCTGCTGCGCCCCGGCGGTCTGCTGGTGGTGGTCACCAAGAACACCCGCCGGGCCGGACGGCTCCTCGACCTGGCCGCCCTCACCGTCACTCTGGCCCGCACGGCCGGGTTCTCCTACCTCCAACACGTCATCGCCCTGCACGCCGCCATCCGCGACGACGACCTGGTCGGCCGGCCCTCCTACTGGCAGCTCGCCGCGGTCAGAGCCGCCCGGGCCAAAGGCTCGCCGGTGCATCTGGTCGCCCACGAAGACGTCACCGTCTTCGCCAAGCCCGCCGTCTCCGGACCCGGGGAGGTGGCCGGTGGCCGCTGACTACCCGCTGTCGGTGTGGCCCACCGCCCAGTACACCCCGGCCGCCCAACGCCGCGGCCGGTACCTGCCGGTGTCGGGCACGCATCCGGCCAAGATGCTGCCCGCTATCGCGGCGCGGGCCATCGCCACCTACACCCATCCCGGCGACCTGGTCTTCGACCCCATGTGCGGGATCGGCACCACCCTGGTCGAAGCCGCCCATCTCGGCCGCGACGCCATCGGCATCGAATACGAGCAGCGCTGGGCCGCCCTGGCCCAGGCCAACCTGGCTCACGCCCGCGCCCGAGGAGCGACCGGCCACGGCGAAGTCGTATGCGGCGACGCTCGCCACCTCGGCGGCCTCATCGACCCCGCCGTGCGCGGTCTCGTGGCCTTGGTGCTCACCTCGCCGCCCTACGGTGCCACCCTGCACGGCCAGGTCCGCACCCGCCCCGGCGCCGGTGTCGAAAAGTCCCACTACCGGTATTCGACCGACCCGGCCAACCTGGCCCACCAGTCCACCGCCGCACTGCTCGACGGGCTCGCCCACATCCTCACTCAAGCGGCCGCCGTGTTACGCCCGGGCGGGATCGTGGCCCTCACGGTCCGCCCCTTCTGGTCTGCCGGCCAGCTAGTCGACCTGCCTGGCGCGGTGGCCGGCCTGGCCGAGCGGGCCGGGCTGGAACTGTTCGAGCGCAACGTCGCCCTGCTCGCGGGCCTGCGCGGCGACCAACTCGTCGGGCGGGCCTCGTTCTTCGCCCTCGACCAAGCCCGCCGGGCCCGCCGACGAGGCGTGCCCCGAATGGTGGTGGCGCACGAGGACCTGGTGGTCATGCGCAAACCCCCAACGCCCGGTGCCGGCGCCAGGAAGGAATCTCGGTGATGGCCTTGACTTCGCTGGCCCGGTTGAGGCCTCCTCGTCGACGAACAACCCGACTCGTCAGGAAACCGCCTGCCCCATGCCCGCCCGTCCTCTCCGGATCCGCGCCGCCCAACCCCGCTGCCGTCACGGCCGACCGAGAAGAGCCCGGGAGCGACGGGGCTGGGCTCCGGCCAGCCGGATAGCGGTGGGGGAGCGGTACCTGACCCAGACCGAGGCCGCCCGGCGGGCCGGGGTGAGCAAGGACAGCATCATCCGGGCCCGCCGAGCCGGCCGGCTTGCCGGCGCCCGTCTCGCAGAGGGCCGATGGCTGATCCCCGCCGAGGCGCTAGTCGCTGCCGGGCTAGCGCCGTCCGACGAGTCCGAGACCCTGTCGCGTCAGGGAGAGCCGGACGTCGAAGATACCGGCGAGGCCTGCGACGTCGAACTGGCCCGCTCGGGAGCCCGGATCGCCGCCCTGGAAGATGTCGTCGCCCGCCAAGACGAGGAGCTCAGGTTCCTCCGTCAACTCCTGGCCGACGCCGTCGCCGCCCGAAGGCAGCCCTGATGGGACGGCCGATCACTGGGTCGCTGCGACACCACCGCAACCGGTGGTGGGCCAGCGTCCCCAAACCCGGCGGGGCGGGCCGACGAGAAGAGCCCTTCCAATTAGAAGGTGAAGCCCGAGCATGGCTGGCCGCCGCCCTCGACGCTGTCCGAGCCGGCGACGCGATCCCCGATGCCGACCAGTTCCGCCGCCGCCCGCCTCGCCGACCCAAACGCCCGACCCACCCGCAACCAGCCGGGATCGCCCCCGACGTCGCCTCGGTTTCCAAGGCTTGGATGGCCGCCGCCTACGAAGACCTCCGACGAGGCGGCCCCGACCGGGCCGAACGCGTCCGCCGACTCGTCGACGGCTATCTCGTTCCGTACTTCGCGCCGCGCACCACCACCGTCTCCGACATCACCTACCAGCTCTGCCACGACTGGCTCCTGGCCCTGGTCGGCCGAGACCACAGCACGCCCAAACTTGGCGGAACCGCAACCGCGGCCTGGGCAGGCACGCCCGAGGACGAGATCGGACTGGCCGAACTGGCCCAGCGAGCAGGCGTGAGCCTCCCCACCGCCCGACGACGCTGGCGGGCCGGCAAACTCCCCGGCGCCTACCGCGACCGCCACGGGCAAGTCCGGATCCCCGCCACCGCCGTCGCCGCCTTCAACACCAAGGCGCGACGGCGTCCCGAGGGGCTGTCACAGAGCTATGTGTCCGACGCCCTGTGGGTACTACGCCGGGTACTGGCCTTCGCCCGGGCCAACGGCCTGTTCCCGGCCGGATTCGACCCCACCGAAAGCCTCGAAGCCCCCAGCCCCGACCCGGCCAAAGCCCGCCGGGGCCGCCCCGCTCGCCAGCCCCGACCGCTCACCCTCCCCGAATGCGCCCGCCTCGCCTCCCACCTCCACCCATTGCACCAGACCGTCCTGTGGCTGCAGCGCATCATGGGCCTGAGAGTCTCCGAAGCCTTCGGCATACTCGTCGGCGACGTCGTAGACCTCGGCGCCGTTGGTCTGCTCGCCGTCCAAGGCCAAGGAGGGCGCAGCTTCCGCATCCGAGACGACCATGGCCAACTCGTCGCCGTCCCTTACAAGCACAGCGTCAAGACCGCGGCCGGATTCCGCGTCCTGGTCATGCCCGAACAGATGATGAACCTCCTACGAGGAGCCGTCGAGGCATTCCACATCGACCCCGACACCGGCCACGTCGACACCGCTGCCCGGCTCGTTCCCGGAATCAGGACCGCTGATCGGGGCGGCCTGGCCGCGTATCAGAACGCCCTCGGAGACGCCGCCACCCAAGAG
>DATGAX010000342.1:0-21819 GCA_035312965.1 Acidimicrobiales bacterium | reverse complement strand
GATAGCACGGGCCCGGGCCTCGTCAGGCCGGGCCGCGGCCAGCGCGGCGAGTGCGCCGTACCCGTATACCACCGCCTCGAGCGCCCCGGCTCCGAGCGGGCGCAGCGCCGCCGCGGCCCGGGCCAGCACACCTTCGGATTCCCGGTCGCCACGGGCCAGCCGGCGGAATCCGTCGATGGCGGTGATCACGGCCGCCCCCCAACGGTCGTCCATCCGGTCGCAGGCGCCGACCAACTCGTCGACGCCGTCCTGCGCCGCCCGCTCCTCGTCCATGACGCCGGCCCGCACGATCCGGCTCAGCCACCGGACGCCGGCCGCCTCGACCTCCTCGCGCAGGCGACCGACCGCCTCGGTGGCCGGCGGGCGGCCCTGCAGGACACCGGCGACCGCCGAGAGGAAGGTCGCCCCGATCACCACTGGGGCGGGGACGTCCGGGTCGGCGCCGACCGAGCGCATGGCCCGGGTGCACGAGCCGCCGTCGCCGGCGATGAAAGCGGCCACCCCTTCGGCGAAACGTCCGGTGGCGCCCGGCAGCTCCGCCGCCCGGCGTTGCGCTTCCTGGGGTTGGCGCTGAGTGGCCCGGCGTACGACCCCGATCCAGTCGGCCTGGGACGCCCGATCCGGCTCGGCCCACAACAGCACCTGTTCACGCTCCGCCCGGCAGCGTCTCGCCACCGCCCCGGACGCGGCGACGTCCTCGGCCTGCCTGAGGATGCGGGCCGCCTCGTCGAGGGAGCCCCGCGACAGGGCGCCGCGCGCCTGCGCCATCAGCAGCAGTGGGTCGGACTGGAGCACGGCCGGCGGCAGGGCGTCGGCCCAGGCGTCGTCCAGCTGCGAGGGCGCCGCCCCCTGGTGGCCGAGGGCGCGGGCCATCCCCTCCCAGTCCTCGGACCGGACGTAGGCGGCCAGGGCTTCCTCCCGCCACCCCTCCCGCTCGAGGATCTGGCCGGCCCGGCGGTGCTCCTCCCTGGCCGCGGCCAGGCCGACGGTCTCCACCAGCTTGGCGTCGAGGTAGGCCAGCAGGACGGCGTGGTAGCGGTACGAGTCGTCGGCCAGACGTTCGGTGAAGAGCTGGCGCCGCTCCAACTCCCCCAGCATGTCCGCGCTGCCGCCCTCCCAGCCGAGGAACTCGTCGGCCAGGCGGCCGCTCGGGCGGCGCAGCACGCTCGTGCGGATCAGGAAGTCCTGCAACGCCGGGTCCAGACCGGCGAGGACGTGGCGGGCCAGGTACTCGCTGACCAGGCGGGTCCGGTGCTGCAGCGTCCCGAGCACCGTGCGCCGCTCGGCGAGCGGCCGGCGGGACGTGGCCAGGAAGAACATCTGCAGGTAGGCGGCCCAGCCTGCGGTGCGGCGGGTCAGGGCGGCGACGTCCTCCGGGAGGAGAGGCTCCCGGTACACGTCGCGGAACAGCTCCTCCACCTCCCAGGTCCGGAAGCGCAGCTCGTCGGGGCCGATGTCGACCACCTCGCCGGACACCCGGGGGCGGGACAGGTCGACGGCCAGGTTCATCCGGGACGCCATCACCAGGCGCCAGGTCGGCGGCAGCCGGGTCACCAGCGCGGCCAGCGCCGCCTCCGCCTCGCTGCCCTCCAGGAGGTGGACGTCGTCCATCACCACTATCACGGGATCCGTCCCTGGGCGGGCCACCGCGATCAGCTCGTCCACGGAGCTCGGCGTCCCGCCGGCGGCCAGTTCGACCCCGGAGGCGGAGAGCCCGTGCCAGACCCAGGCCACGAACGCCCCCTCCGTGCGAGGCACGGGATCGGGCGTGTCGCACCAGCCGACCGGGCCGCGGTAGCTGGCGGCCAGGTGGGTGAGGAGGCGCGACTTCCCGGATCCGGCGGGGGCGACGACCCAGCCCACCCGGTAGGAGTCCGGCTCGAGCAGGCGTGTGGTGAGCCGGTCCCGAACCAGGCCCGCGGGGGCGCGCCAGGGGGCGGCATCATCTGATCCGCCCCCAGTCGCCGATCGATGTGCGTAGCGGTCTTCTGCCTCCCCGCCCAACACCAGCCTTCCTTACCGGCGATACCCGATTCCGGCCAGACTACCCCGCCGAGGCCCGTCTGCCGTTGCTGCCGGGGAGCACGGGCCCGGCCCTGTTCAGGGGATCGTGGTCGTCGTGTCGGCCGAAGGCTGGGTTATCGGGCCCGTGTAGTACACGCTCACGTCGCACGCGGTCTGCGCCCCGGCACAGTCCACCCGCAGCTGGAGCTGCTGCAGATGGCTGAGGGTGATCGGCGTGTTGAACATGTACTGCTTGTCCGTGAGGGTGGCCAGGTTCTCGACCAGCAGATCCTGGATCGGCTGCCCGGGAGTCAGGCGCTCGATGCGGGCCGTACCGGCCGTGCCCGCGATGTTCTGGATGACCAGGTCCGTGATCGTCATCGTCGTCCCGGTGGCCACCACGGGTGACTGGGCGAGGCTGGTGGCCCCCGGCGCCGCCACCGCCTCCAGCCGCCCGTCGGTGGCGGACGTGACGGGCGGGGCCGTGGTGGACGTCGACGAGACGGTCTTGGCCTTCACCGTGGTGGAGGTGGTCGTGGTCGGCACCGGCTTGCCGGTCGCCGCGGCCAGCGCCTTGTTGGCCTGGCTCTGGGCGCTGCTGGCCTGGTTCGACGCGCTGCTGGCCTGCTTCTGGGCGTTGGTCGCGGCGTTCTGGGCCGAGGCCAGAGCCGCCTTGTTGGCGTTGACCGCGGTGTCGTGCACGGCCGGCTTGAGGATGAAGAACCACACCAGCACCGCGGCCACGAGGATGGCCAGCGCGACGAACATCCACTTGGGGATGACCGCCTGCTGGTGGTACTGCCCGTCCAGGACTATCGGCCGCTCGCCCTCGGCGTTGACCGTGACCTGGTAGGGCTTGATCTGCTTGGGGCCCCGGAAGAAGCGGTGCCGGGGGTGGATCCGGATCCGGACGAAATGGGCGCCTCCCGGCGCCGCCATGAGCCGTTCGGGGCGGAACTTGAAGCGCAGGGCGGCGGAAGCGTCGACGGCGCTCATCGTCACCGGCAGAGGGATGTTGCCCCGGCTGTCGACGGCCAGCCTCTGGCGGCCTCGGATACGACCGGCCGGGTGACGGGGCAGCAGCTCGGCGCCGACGTCGTTGAAGCTGCCGACGCTGATGACGCCTTCCTCTGTGACCGACTCGTCCGGTTCGTTGGAAGGGATGACCTTCACCGCGAAGGGCAGCTCGCCGGCCAGGGTGGTGCTGTCGCGGGGCGGGGCGAAATGCAGCGTGACAGTCTGCTGGGCCCCGGGGAACATGGAGACCACCGGAGGCTCGGCCCGGATCCAACCCGCCCCGTCGCCGAGCAGCATGATGGCGAACTGCTCGACGATGGTGCCGGTGTTCGACAGGCTGAGCTGGCAGGTCGTCTCCCGGCCGGGATCGGCCGACAGCGCGTCGGCCCCTTGCAGCGACGCTATGACACCCATGGCCTCACCGGGATCCTCGGCTCATCAATGGTGGAACCTGGTCGGGTCGGTGATGACGTCCACCGGGTCGGTGACCGCGAAGTTGTCCCCGCCGCCGCCGGTGACGACGTCGGTTGCGCTGTTGACGGTGAAGAAGGTGTCGTTGCCCGACCCGCCGATCATCACGTTGTTCCCGCCCGCGGTGGTGCCGGCCACCTCCTTGGCACACGAGTTGGCGAGGGTGGACGATTCGGCGCAGAAGGTGTCCGTGCCGGAGCCGCCGCTGATGAGCGTGTCGTTGCCGAACGCGCTCGCTTCCAGGAAGTCACTGCCGTCCAGCCCGTTGATCGTGGCGCCGGCCTGGTCGGCCACGAGGATGTCGGAGAACCTGCTGCCGATGATGTTGAGGACCCCCGTCAGGGTCTGGGTCCCTCCGAACCCTCCCTTGGCTGTACCGGTGGGCACCGCCTGGAGGTTGACGATCACACCGGCCGGGGCCTCCGAGAAGTCCACGGTGGAGTTGCCACCGCCGTCGATGACGTTGCTCCCGCCCCCTTCCCAGAGGAAGTCGGAGGAGCTGCCGGGAGCGGCGGTGAGGGTGTTGTTGCCCCCGAAGATCACGAACAGGTCGTTCCCACCGTTGCCGTTGGCGGTCACCCCGTCGCCCACCACGAAGATGTCGTTGCCGCCCGATCCTATGAGGTTGGTGATGCCGGCCTGGCCCAGGCTGACCGTCGCCCCGGCCCCTCCGGTCGCCGTGTCGAACTGCAGGGTGGTGCCCCCGAACGGCTTTCCGGACGGCACGGAGAAGTTCGACGAGGTCAGGTTGACCTCCGCCGCGCTGGGCGATCCGAGGTAGGACAGGGTGTTGCCCGTCGTGGGACTGGTGATGGTGTCGGTCCCGCCGACGCCGGGCACGAAGACGACCGGTTGGGCGCCGCCTATCAATGTGAAGGTGCCCTGGCCCGCGGCCAGCGTGTCATTGCCGCCGCCGCCGTTGAGGGTCTCGTTGCCGATGTTGCCCTTGAGCGTGTCGTTTCCGGGCCCGCCGATGAGGGTCGTGGTGTTCGCCGCGGCGAGGATGGTGCTCCCACCCGGCGAGGCGATCACCGTCGTCACGTTGCCCGACAGGATCCAGACCCCACCGTCCGCCGGGCCACCCAGGAACTGGGGACCGGAGGACATGTCGATCGTCGTGTACCCGGGGAGCAGGGAGAGGTCGAGTGTCGACCCTCCCGTCCCGCCGCTGATGAAGTCGATCCCCCCGGTCAGGACGAACCGGTCGGCCCCCGCTCCCCCGGTCAGGAAGCCGACCCCCGTGTTGGGGGCGACCAGGATGTCGCTGTGCTGGGCGGTGCCGATGATGTTGGCGATCCCGTTGAGAGTGAGAGTGCCTCCGAAGCCGCCGAAGGTGGTGAACCCGGAGACCTCGGTACCGGCACCGGTGTACCCGGTCGGGATGGTGTAGGGCGATGAGGAGTCGTTGACCACGACGGCGCTCGGCGCGTTGGCGAAGCTGATGGCGTCGTTGCCGCCGTTGCCGATGATGGTGAAGTTGCCGGGCCCGGCAAGGAAGGTGTCGTTGCCGGGGGTGCCTTCCACGGTCGACATCCCGGTGAAGGAGAAGTTGTAGCCGTCACCCGTCACCGTGCCGTTGGCCAGGTTGATGGTGGCACCCGGGCCTGGGACGCCGCCGATCAGCTCCAGC
Source organism: Acidimicrobiales bacterium (assembly GCA_035312965.1). Taxonomy (GTDB): domain Bacteria; phylum Actinomycetota; class Acidimicrobiia; order Acidimicrobiales; family Palsa-688; genus JAKCDU01. The sequence goes on along the minus strand of DATGAX010000342.1, from coordinate 16,697 downwards.
GTGCCCGATCCTCCGCCGTTGATGGTGGCCGACTGGCCGGGCGCCACCTGGTACACGGCGGCGGCCGACTTGATCGTCCCGACACAGCTGAACTGGTCGCTGACGCCGTTGCCGGTGGCGGTGCCGTCGTTGTTGGTCAGGCCGGCCGAGCAGCCGTCGGACAGGAGAGGAGCGTTGAGCGTCACGGTCGAAGCGGGCGCCCCGCTCAGGTCGAGCGTGTTGGAGCCGCCCCGTCCGAGGAAGCAGTAGCTCCCGCCGTCGGCACAGCTGGTGTCGGCCGGATTGGCCAGGTCGGTCGGGCTGTTGCCGCTCTGGACGAAGGAGTCGGCTCCAGGAGTGCCGATGAACGTGGAGAAGCCGGTGAAGGAGTCGGCCGTCGAGCTTCCGACCCCGACCGATACCGGGCTGGTCACCGTGCCGGTGAAGAGCCCGGCCTGGTCCTGGGCGTTGATGGTGACCCCGGCCGGAGCGGCCGAGGGAAGGGTCGAGAAGTCCAGGGTCGAGGTGGTGCCGCTCTCGACGAACGTGAAGCCGCTCCCCTGCCCGACGAACACGTGATCGCCTCCGTTGGCCGTACCCAGCACCGTGCTGATGCCCTGGAACCGGTAGCCGGGTGCGGCGGCCGCCCCGCTGCACACCGCGCCGGATGCACCGAGGGCGGCGGCACAGGTCCCGGAGTTGGCGATCGGCGTGCCGGAGGGGATGGGCATGTCGATCACCGCGGGGCTGGCGATCTGGCCCAGGTTGAGGACGTCGCTGCCGCCGTTGCCCAGGATGGTCACCGGGTTACCGCTGGTGAGCCCGTCCGGGCTGGCGACGAAGGTGTCGCTGGAGGTGGTGCCCTTGACGCTCGAGAGGCACAGTGCGGTCGGGTCGGCGCAGCCCACCGTGAAGCTGGTGCCGTTGATCGACGGCCCGCTGATGGTCCCGGCGTTGGGATCACCGGCCGAGTCGCTCAGGTCTGCTGTCACCCCGGATGTGATGCTGGACAGGTCGAGGGCGTCCGAACCGCCGCCGCCCTGGATGACCGTCGCCGTCGACCCGACGATGAAGATGTCGTTGGCCGCCGAGCCCACGAGGGTGACGACGCCGCTGCCGAAGTTGAAGGTGTCGGTGATCGACCCGCGCGTCACCTTGCCCTGAGGCACGTTGACGGTCACACCCCCGAGGGTGGTGCTCATGCCGATGTAGGACAGCGTGTTGATCGAGCTGGCGGCCTGGAACCGGGTGCCGAGCAGGCCGGCATAGAACGTGTTGGCCGAGCTCGCCGAACCGATGACGGTGGCGATGTCGAGGACTCCGCCCGTCAGGCCCAGCGTGTCGATCTGACCGGAGCCGACGAGCACCCGATCGGGGCTGAGTCCGCCTTCGGTGGCCTGTGACACGTTGGCGACCACGCCCACCGTGTTGGCCGAGAAGTCGACGGTGTTGCCGAGGCCCTTGCCGGTGAAGGTGTACCCGCCGAGCTGATCGGGGGCGACGAAGTCGGTGTTGCCACTCGTGGCGCCGATGAAGCGGGTGAAGGTGGAGGGTCCGGTCCCGGTGAACGTGTAGGTCGTCCCGCCTATAGCAGCGGTGTCGTTGGCCACGCTGCCGCCCGGCCCGGCCGGGTTGCCCGAGATGTTGACGATCAGGACGTTGCTCGAGCCCGTGCTCACCGCGCTGAAGTCGACCGTGTCGCCGCCCGCCCCCGTGTCGGTGAACTGCTCGCTGCCGGTGCCGGCGACGAACGTGTTGCCCCCGGCGGCCGACCCGACCACGGAGCTGATCCCGCTCACCGCGTCGGTGCCTCCCGGGACCGTGACGACGCCGGTATGCAGGTTGGCCGTGATACCGGAGGTGGCGGTGGAGAAGCTGATGATGTTGCCGGAGCCGAACCCGTTGAACGTGAAGCCACCGGCGTTACCGGCCACGAACGTGGTGTTGCCGGAGGTCAGGCCGTCGAAGGTCGTGATGAAGCTGAACGGCTCGCGGAGGGAGCCGTTGAGGATGGCCGCCTGCCCGGACGCCGCGCAGGTGGTGCCGTTGCCGGTGCTGCCGACCACGCAGAACGTGAGTGATGTACCCGACGTGTGGGTGAAGCTGAGCTCGTTGGTGGCCCCCGACTTCCCGTTGAACGTGTCGGCCGCGGTGCCCCCGAAGAAGTCGGTGCCCCCCGATCCGCCGAAGAACGTGATCGGGTTGGACCCGAAGGTCGTGAATGTGTACAGCGATCCGGCGACGTCGGAGGCCTCACCGGTCGGGAGCGATCCCACCTGGCTGCCCGAGACGTTCACGGTCACCAGGTCGGTCGGGCCCCCGGCGCCGTCGAAGCGGATCGTGTTGCTGGAGCCGTTCCCGATGAACGTGGCGCTCCCCGACCCGGCGAAGAACGTGTTGGAGGATCCCTGCCCGGTGAACGTGTACACGAGGCTGCCGCCGAGGGCCGGACCCCCGTGGAAGGTGTTCCCGCCGAGGGCCGAACCGATCACGTTGATGATCCCGAAGATGGAGTCGGCGGAGGTGCTCGGGATGGTCACCGTGCCCGACGGCCCCGTCGACAGGTCGACCGTGACCCCAGGGGCGGCCGAGAGATCGAGGGTGTCGGTGGACACTGCGGTCGCCGAGCAGGCCGAAACGGTGCAGAAGGTGTAGCCGCCGGTGGCCCCACCGAGGAAGTCGGTGTTGCCGTTGAGCGACCCGATGAACCGGGTGAAGCCCGACCCCCCGGTCTGGAACCGGTAGGTGGCGCCGCCGACCGTGGCCGTGAACTGCTGGACGCCGCCGCTGGCGCCGCTCGAGACGTTCACCGTCAAGGGGCTGCCGGGCGTGGTACCGACGTTCGTGAAGTCGATGGAGTCGCCGCCGACGGAGCCGATGTCGCCGAAGGTCTCGCTGTTGGCGCCGGCGATGAAGCTGTTGTGGCCGTTCTTCGATCCGAGCACCGAGGCGATCCCGGTGATCGTGTCGGACCCACCGGAGACGGTCACCGTCCCGGTGTTGAGGTTGGCGGTGATGGCGTTGCTGGCAAAGGAGAAGTCGGCCGTGTTGCTGGTGCCGGTGGCGTTGAACGTGAAGCCGCCGGCGTTGCCGGCCACGTACGTGGTGTTGCCCGACTTGAGGCCGTCCAGCACGGTCACGTTGGAGAAAGGTTCCCGGACCGATCCGTTGAAGAGCGCGGCCTGGCCCGACGCCGCGCAGGACGTGCCGTTGCCGGTGCTGCCGACCACACAGAAGACCAGCGAGAACCCACCCCCGCTGTCGTTGAAGTTGGAGAAGCTGAGGACGTTGCTCCCTGCCGGGGCCAACCCGTCGCCGGAGAAGGTGTCACCGATGGATCCGGCGAAGAAGGTCGTGCCGCCGGACCCACCGATGAAGGTGGTGGCCGCCGACCCGAAGGTGTGGAAGTCGTATATGGCGGCGCCCGAGCTGGCCTCGCCGGTCGGCAGGGAGCCGGCCTGGGTGCCGGACACGTTGACGACGACGGCACCGGTCGGGCCGTCGGCGCCGTCGAACTGGACCGTGTTGCCCGACCCGGATCCGAGGAAGGTGGCACTGCCGGTTCCGGCCTCGAAGGTGTTGCCCGTGCCGTTGCCGGTGAAGGTGTAGACGAGGGACCCGCCGAGGCTCGGGCCACCGATGAACGTGTTGCCGCCGGTGCTCGAACCGATGATGTTGATCAGGCCGTCGATGGCGTCGGTGGTGTGCCCGTTCTGGATCAGGAGCCCCGAGACGGTGCCGCTCGCCCCGGTGGAGAGGTCGACGGTGACGGAGGGGGCGGACGTGAAGTCGATGGTGTCACTGGACTTGATCGTCCCGTCGCAGGCTGCGACGGTGCAGAAGGTGTAGCCCCCGTGGCTGCCGGCGATGAAGGCCGTGTTGCCGGTTCCGGTCACCGCGCCGATGAACTTGGTGAAGTTGGCGCCCCCGTTTGTGAAGTTGTAGTTGACGGTTCCGAAGTTGGCCGTGAAGTTGGGCACGGCCACGCTCGACGAGCCGCCGCTGCTGACGGTGCTGCCCGACACGTTGATCGTGAGCGGGAAGGACGCGCTCGCCCCGACGTTGGTGAAGTCGACGATGTCCCCGCCGGACGAACCGGTGTCGCCGAAGCTCTCGGAGGCGGACCCGGCGATGAAGGTGTTGCCCCCGGCGGAGGACCCGATCACGGAGCTGATGCCATTGAGCGTGTCGGTGCCGACCGCCACCGTCACGCTGCTGGTGATGAAGTTGGCGGTGATGGGGCTGGTGGCGCCGGAGAAGTCCGCCACATTGCTGCCGCCGGTGCCCTGGAACGTCCAGCCGCCGTTGTTACCGGCGAGGAAGGTCGTCCCGCCGGCGGAACCGATGATCTTGGCCGTGGTGACGAACGAGTGGAAGTCGTAGGTCGCCGCGGTGGGCGAGGTGGTGGAGCCGAACTCGTTCTGGAGGCCGTTGACCGTGATCCCCGAGACGTTCACCGTGAGGGCCCCCGTCAACGCGGAGAAGTCGATGGTGTTGCCGCTGCCCGAGCTGACGATGGTCACGCTGCCCGTGCCGGGCTTGAACGTGTTGGTCGAGAAGTTGTCCGTGAAGGTGGCCGTGCCCGATCCGCCGACGAAGGTGTTGCCCCCCGCCGAGGAACCGGTGAAGGAGTCCGCTCCGGCCCCGCCGATGAACGAGTTGCCCGTGCCGCCGGCGGTGAACGTGTAGGTGGACGGGCCGGGCCCGGCCGTGAAGGAGTTCCCGCCGACGGTCGATCCGACGACGGTGGTGATCCCCTGGATCGTGTCCGTGGTGGAGTTCCCGATGGAGTTGGCGGCCAGGCCGGACACCGACCCGCCGGACGGCCCGGACGACAGGTTGACCGTCACACCGGAGGTGGCCGAGGAGAAGTCCGAGCTGTTGGTCCCGCCGGTGCCGACGAAGGTGAAGCCGCCGTACGGGGCGGCGTTGAAGGTCGCCCCGCCGGCCGCCCCCTTGAAGGTGGTGGGGGTGGTCCCGAACGAGCTGAAGTTGTAGGAGGCACTGCTGCTCGACGCATTGTGGGCCGCCACGTTCACCGTGATGGACCCGGGCAGGGCCGAGAAGTCGACCGTGTTGCCCGAGCCGGCGCTGTTGAACGTGCCGTTTCCGGCGCCCGCCTTGAAGATGTTGCTGTTCCCGTTGGCCGTGAACGAGTAGTCACCGGCCCCGCCGATGAAGGTGTTGCCGCTACCGCTGCTCGAGAAGATGTAGAAGGTCGGACCCGGGCCGGCGGTCATGGAGTTGCCGCCCGAGTTGGAGCCGACCACGTCCGAGATCCCGCTCAGGTTGTCGCTCCCGCCCGAGAAGGACGCGGTGCCCGTGTTGCCGGCCGACATGTCCACGGTGACGGCGGACGCGTTGCTGAAGTCGGCGATGCTGCCGGTGCCGGCGGCGGCGCCGAAGCTGTAGCCACCGGTGCTGCCGGCGTAGTACGTGGTAGCCGCCTGGCCCCCCACGAAGTGGTTGGCATCGGCCCCGCCTGTGGTGAAGTCGTAGGAGAAGCCGTTCGTTGCGGCGGTGTTCGGACCGATGAAGCCCAGCGGGGTGAACACGAACGACGAGGTCGTGTTGACGTAGAGCGGGTTGGGGAGGCTGGAGAAGTCGATGGTCGTCCCCGCCGCGGCCGACTTGAAGGTGCCGCCGCTGGGCGAGGCGACGAAGGTCACCGGCGTGGTCGTGGCGTTGGTGTCGTTGGCGCCGAGGGCGCTGAGCACGACGCCGGTCCCGCTGGCCAGCAGCTCGTATTCGCCGATACCGGTCGGAGCGCCCAGAGCCCCGCTGCACGCCCCGGGGAAGACGCCGTCGGATCCCACCGTCAGGCTCTCGCCGCTCCCGCCCTTGATCTCGAACAGGGCGTTGGTCGTGCTCACCGTGCCGGTGCTCACGGCTCCGGCGAAGGTGACGCTGCAGAACGCCGTGGTGGTGCCGCTGGTCAGGTCGAGCGTGACCGTCTGGGATGTCGCGCTCGGGGCGGTGAAGGAGATGGTGGTGATGTCGGTGCCGAGCACGTCGTTGGCCACGTCACACTGCGCCGCCGCTCCCGAGCCGGTCTTGATCAGGAGGTCGCTGGACCCGTCCGAGCTGAGGGTCACCGGCGTCCCGCTCAGGGTGATGGTGGCCGTGTGGGTGCCGGCGTTGACCGCGCAGTTCGTATTGGCGGCGAAGGCGGCGCGGCCACCGAAGGCAGCCCCGGCCAGAACGGCGAGGACGGACAGGAACGCCCCTACCGCCAGCACCATGAGGAGCCGGAGGGCCACCCGAGCGGGCCCGGCTCTCATCCGGCCATCCCCACGATCGGCCGCACCAGCCGGACGCCACCGGTGGAACCGTAGAAGTGAGCGTTGCCGAAGGCGAATATGCCGCCGTCAGAGGCCACCAGGTAGTAGCCGAGCCCGTTGAAGCTGGCGTCCATCCCGACGATCGGCTGGACGAGTGCCACTCCCCCGGTCGACCCGAAGAACCTGGATGCCCCGAAGTTGAAGAGGCCGCCATCGGACGCGACCAGCCAGTAGCCCCCCGCCCCGGGGTTGACGGCCATGCCGACGATGGGCCTGGTGAGGGGTACCCCACCGGTCGAGCCGTAGAAGCGGGCGTCCCCGAAGGAGAAGATGCCCCCGTCGGAAGCCACCAGCCAGTAGCCGTTGCCGTCCACGGTGCGGGCCATCCCCACGATCGGCTTCACCAGCGCCACGCCACCGGTCGAGCCCTTGAAGTGGGCGTCCCCGAAGGCGAAGATGCCGCCGTCCGAGGCGACCAGCCAGTAGCCCTTGCCGTCCGCGGTCGGCGCCATCCCGACGATCGGCCTGGTCAGGGCGACGCCACCGGTCGAGCCGTAGAAGTGGGCGTCCCCGAAGGCGAAGATGCCGCCGTCGGAAGCCACCATCCAGTAGCCCTTGCCATCAGGTGTGGCCGCCATGCCGACGATCGGCCTGGTCAGGGCGACGCCACCGGTCGAGCCGTAGAACCTCGTGGTGCCGTAGCTGAAGACGCCGCCGTCCGACGCCACGAGCCAGTAGCCCTTGTACGGGGGCGGGGGCAGGATGTGCTGGATCTCGGCCGTCCCCGACCCCCCCACGGAGGCCGCCGCCAGCCCGCCGGTCGACACCGCCGACAGACGGAGGAGGAACGCGTTGCCCGGGGGATTGGTCACGTTGATCGTGACCGGGATGGCAGCCCGGGTGATCGATGCGCCGATGACGATGGAGCCGCAGGAACCCTGGTGGTTCACCGACGCCGCCGGGCTGGCGCAGAAGGTCGCGGTGACAGGGGTGGCCAGCGCCTCGTTGAGCCCGATCGGGAAGGTGGCCGTCACCGGGCCGTCCTTGACGACCTGGATCAGGCCGCCGCTGCCGACGGACACGGACGGCCCCATGACCCGGAGCAGCCCGATGCGGGTCACCGATCCGACGTAGGGGGCCTTGCCGGCGGCGACCGCCTTGCCGTCGGGCTGAACCGTCACTGCGGCCAGGCTCCCGGAGTTCCCCGGGAAGGACCGGGTGACCGAGCCGCCCGACCCGAACGCGCCGTTGAGGGCTCCGCTGGTCGCGTTGTACTCGGATACCGCCATCGACTTGGCCCCGCCGCTACCGCCGCCCTCGGTGCCGGCCGCGATGAGGAAGTTGCCGGCCGGCTCGTAGGCCACGGAGCTGAGGTTCTCGGCCGAGGCGAGGAGCGGGTGGGCCACGACTTCGCCGTGGTTGCCGAAGGATACGTCCGCCGTCCCGTTGGCGTTGAACTGGTCCAGCAGGGTGAAGGTCCCCGCCGCGCTGGGGTTGGGCACCGAGCCGGCGGCCGCCACGTTGCCGTTGGGCAGGACGGCGACGCCGGCGCCCTCGCTGTTGGCCTGGCCCGAACGGGCGTACCCGTTGGCCACCGCGAACCGCTCGGTGTCGAGGGCGCCGGTGGAGGTGAACTCGGCGACGGTTAGGTACCGCGTCGATCCGACCGTCGACCAGCCGGCGGTGGCGATGTCCCCCGCCGTGGCCCCGCCGGTCACCATGGCCACGCCCGCCGCCAGTGACGAGACCGAGCCCAGTACCACCGGCGTGAACCCCCCACTGGTGCCGAAGGTCGGGTCGGCGGCCACCGCGGTGGTGAACCGGGCGACCAGCGTCTGGAAGTTACCAGCCGGCCCGAACGCCGCTCCGGCGGCGACTATCCGCCCGGCCGAGTCGATGGTGACGGCGTCGAGCTGCCCCGTGTAGAAGACACCGATGGACTCGCCGCCGCTCGAGGCGGTAGGTGTACGGGTGATGGTGGCGTGGGTCGAGTCGTTGACGGCCGAGATCGTCGTGCCGCCGGAGAGCCCCGGTCCGCAGACCACCGCACCGACGTCCGACTGGGTGAAGGAGGCCGATGAGGCGGTGATGGTGGTGGTGCTGGTCGACACCGCCACCCCCGGAACGGTACGGGCCCCGGCGAAGCCTTCGGCCACCGCTCCCCCGGTGGGAGAAACCTCCTCGACGGCCGGCAGCTGGACGGGCGCGGACGCCCCGCACAGCTTCCTGTAGTCGTACCCGGCGGCCACGATGCGACCCTGGTTGGTGAGGCCCCGCGGCACGACCGTCACGGCCAGCGCCTTTCCGGTCACGTAGCCGTTCTGCCAGCGGAGCGCGCCCGCAGGGGTGAAGTCGTCGACCTGGAACGAGGGGGAGGCGGGCGATCCGGCCCAGCTGGACGTCACCACGTCCCCGGCCTGTGTGAGGCCGGCCGGGATGACCGCCACCCCGGTGGCCTCGTTGGCGCCCGTCTGCTGAACCGTCCCACCGGACCCGAAGCTGGCGTCGAGCGCTCCGGGGGCCGGGGTGCCCGCCGCCGCGGCCCGACCAGCAGTCAGGGCCAAGCAGCCCGCCATCATCACGACCGCGGTACCGACAGCCGCACCGACAGCAGCACCGCGACGGCCTGACATTTGCCGCCCACCCATCAGCCCCGCCGAGCTCTCACCGTAGCAACCGGCCCCTATCCAACCCCGCCCCTGACATCGGCGGCTTGTCTACACCCTGGCCGGGGTCCTCTCAAGGAAGTGGCGCGGATTCTGTCCGTTCGGGCAACCGGGTCGGCGGAGGGCTCGCCGCCCCATGGGAGCACCAGGGGAAGTCACGGGGAGTCAGGGGAGCGGCCCGGCCAGTCCCAGATTGGCGTATATCTGCCGGGTCGCCATCGACCGGTTGAGGGTGTAGAAGTGCAATCCCGGCGCCCCGCCGGCCAGGAGCTCCTGGCACAGCTCCGTCGCCAGGTCGATCCCGGCCCGCCTGACCGACTCGGGATCGCCGGCCGCTTCCAGGGCGGCCACCATGTCGTCGGGGACGGCCGCCCCCATCTGGGCCCGGCGGGCGATGCCCGCGAGGCTGGTCACCGGCATGATGCCCGGGATCACCGGTTTGTCCACGCCGAGGGCGTCGAGCTCCTCGACCAGGCGGAAGTACTCCCCGGCTCGGAAGAAGAACTGCGTCACGCTGAAGTCGGCCAGCCGGAGCTTGGCCGCCAGCCGGGCCCGGTCCGTCTCGAGGTCGGGCGAATTGGGATGACCCACCGGATGGGCCGCCACCCCGATGGAGAAGCCGCCGATGGCGCGGGCCAGCTCCACCAGCTCCATGGCGAACATCAGCTCGCCCTCCGCCGCCTCCGGATCGGTCGGCGGGTCGCCGCCCAGCGCCATCAGGTTCTCCACCCCCGCCTTGCGCAGGTCGACGAGTATCTCGGCCAGCTCGAGGCGGGTGTGAGCCGCGCAGATGAGGTGAGCCATCGGGGTGAGGGTCGTCGTGCGGAGCATCCCGACCACGAGGTCGTAGGTGCGCTTCCTCGACGAGCGGCCGCCCCGGTATGTCACGGAGACGAAGGACGGGTGCAGCGGCTGCAGCTCCATCAACGCGCCTACGAGCGCGGTGTGCTCGGCGTCGTCCTTCGGGGGGAAGAATTCGAACGAATAGGTCCGGCCCGCCCGCAGCAGGTCGGCGATCCTGGGCATGGCCGAAGGATACGAAAGATCCACTAGCGTCATCCTGTGATTAGCCGTGACGCCGCCGGACCCGCCGGCCGTGAGGTCCGCCTGGGTGTGCTCGCCTCCGGTGCCGGGACCGTCCTCGGCGCCATCATCGAGGCCGGCGTGCGCGTCGACGCGGTGCTCCTCGACCGGCCGTGCGCCGCCGCCGATCTGGCCCAGCGGGCCGGGGTCGAGGCCGTGGAGGTGGTCGAGCGGGAGTCCTTCGGGCAGGCGTTCGACCGGGCCGCCTACACCCACCGGGTGGTCGACGCGCTCAAGCGGCACCGTATCGACGTGGTGGCGATGGCCGGGTTCGGCACCGTCCTGGCCGAGCCCATCTTCGACGTCTACCCCGGCCGGGTGCTCAACACCCACCCCGCCCTGCTGCCCTCGTTCAAGGGCTGGCACGCCGTCCGCGATGCCCTGGACGCCGGGGTCAAAGTGACCGGCACCACGGTCCATGTCGCCACTCTGGAGGTCGACGCCGGTCCGATCCTCGCCCAGGAGGCCGTGCCCGTCGAGCCTGGGGACACGGAGGCCTCCCTGCACGAGCGGATCAAAGCGGTGGAACGTCGCCTGTATCCCGAGACCATCAGATCGTTCCTCGAGACAGTCGCCAACGAACCCCAAATCGAAGGAGCCGCCCCATGAGGGTCCTGCTGTCGGTCTACGACAAGACCGGGCTGGAAGACTTCGCCCGCCAGCTGGTCGAGTTGGGCCACGAGCTGATCGCGAGCGGGGGCACCGCGGCGGCCCTCGAGGCGGCCGGGATCGAGCACCGCACGGTCGAGAGCGTCACCGCCGCCCCCGAGATGCTGAGCGGTCGGGTCAAGACGCTGCACCCCAGGCTCCACGGCGGGATCCTCGCCGACCTCTCCAAGACGGAGCACCGGGCCGACCTCGAGGAGCAGGGCATCGAGCCCATCGGGATGGTCGTGTGCAACCTGTACCCGTTCCGGTCCAACCCGTCCATCGAGCTCATCGACGTGGGCGGTCCCACCATGGTCAGAGCGGCGGCGAAGAACTGGGCCCACGTCGGCTCGGTGGTCGACCCGGCCGACTACGCCGAGGTGCTGGACGACCTGCGCCGTCACGGCGCCCTCGGTGAGGGCCTGCGCCGGCGGCTGGCCGCATCCGCCTTCGCTCACACCGCGGCCTACGACGCCGCCATCGCCAATTGGTTCGCGGCCGCCGCCGCCGAGGACGGACAGCTCCCGGTCGTGATCAACCTGTCGTTGGAACGGGCCCAGGCTCTCCGCTACGGCGAGAACCCGCACCAGCGCGGTGCCCGCTACCGCGTCGCCGGGGAGCCGAGCTGGTGGGATGACGTCGTCCAGCACGGCGGCATGGAGCTGTCGTACCTCAACCTGTACGACGCCGACGCGGCGTGGAGGCTGGCCCACCAGCTGACCGATCTGGGCCCGGCCGCCGCGGTGGTGGTCAAGCACGCCAACCCCTGCGGGGCGGCGGTGGCCGACGACGTGCTCACCGCCTACGACCGCGCCTTCGAGTGTGATCCCATGTCGGCCTTCGGCGGGATCGTCGCCCTCACCGCCCCGGTCACGGAGACGGTGGCCCGGGAGATGGTCGCCAATGCCAAGGCCGATGTCCTCATCGCGCCGTCCTACGAGCCCGAGGCCCTGGCCCTGTTCGCGGCCAAGCGCAAGAACATGCGGGTCCTGGCCGCGCCCGCCCCCGGGGCGGACCGCTGGCACCTCCGCCAGATCAGCGGGGGCTGGCTGGTCCAGGATCCGTATGTGTTCGCCGCCGGGCGGGAGGACTGGCGAGTGGTCACCAAGGCCACCCCGACGGAGGAGCACTGGCGGGACATCGAGCTGGCGTGGCGGGTGTGCGCCTGGGTCAAGTCCAACGCCATCGTCCTGGCCGCCAACGGCATGGCGGTCGGCATCGGCGGCGGGCAGCAGAACCGGGTCACCCCCGGCGAGATCGCCACCGCCCGCGCCGCCGGCCGGGCCAAGGGCGGGGCGGCGGCCAGCGACGCCTTCTTCCCCTTCCGCGACGGGCTCGACGCCTGCGCCGCGGCGGGGGTCGCCGCCATCATCCAACCGGGCGGATCGGTCCGTGACGAGGAGGTCATCGCCGCCGCCGACGAGCACGGCCTGGTCATGGTCTTCACCGGAGAAAGGCAGTTCCAGCATTGAGCGAGCTTGCGAGCCGAAAGGCCGGCGCCGACCGGGGGCCTCTCCCGCGACGGGGGCCCCTCCGGCGACGGGGGCCCCTCCCGCGACGGGGACGCCACCGATGACCGCCACCCTCATGCCGGGGGCCCCGGTCGCCGAGGCGGTGCTCGCCGACGTCGCCGAACGGGTCCAGAAGCTGTCCGCCGCCGGGATCTCCGTCGGGCTGGCCACCGTTCTGGTCGGCGACGACCCGGCCAGCGCCGGTTACGTCGCCAAGAAGCACGAGGCGTGCGAGCGGGTCGGCATCGTGTCGGTCGACGTCCGCATCTCCGCCGACCAGTCGCAGCTGGACCTGCTCGAGGCGCTCACCCAGCTCAACGCCGATCCGGCCGTGGACGGCTACATCATCCAGCACCCGGTCCCGGCCGGCTTCGACTTCAATCAGGCCGTCTCCGCCATGGACCCGGCCAAGGACGCCGATGGGCTGCACCCGACCAACCTCGGGCTCCTGGCCCTGGGCGAGAAGGGCTCCCCGCGCCCCTGCACCCCCCTCGGCATCCAGGCCATGCTCGCCCACTACGGCCTGGACCCGGCCGGCCGGAAGGTCGTCATCGTCGGCCGGGGTCCGACGCTGGGCCGCCCCCTCTCCATGCTCCTGTCCCTCAAGGAGCCGGGCGCCAACGCCGCCGTGACCGTGGTGCACACCGGGGTCCCGGACTGGGCCGACGCCACCCGGGCGGCCGACATCGTCGTCGGGGCAGCCGGATCGCCCAACATGATCACGCCCGACGTCATCCGGCCCGGTTCGGTCGTGATCGGTGGGGGTCTCACGTGGGAGGGTCGGCGGGCCCTCTCCGACGTGGACGAGTCCTGCGCCGAGGTGGCGGGGTGGATCACCCCCCGCCTGGGCGGGGTGGGGATCACGACGGTCGCCATGCTGCTGCGCAACACGGTGGCGGCCGCCGAGCGCCGCCAGGCCGGGTTCTGATCCGATCCGACCGGACCGTGTAACTCCGTGATTGTGTGCGAAAATCGACAATAGTTGTCGATTTTCGCACACTATTGCCGGCGGGCGGCGATGGAGGGACCCGTGCCCGTAGGGGCAGATCACGGCTCCGGCCATTGTCAGTCCCCTCTCCACGAGTCCACAATGCGGACGTGTCGACCACCCGGAGCCGAAAGCCGCCCTCAGAGGCGCGCCGGCCGGGCGCCGCCCACCGGGTCGCCGCCCACCCGGCGACGCAGCACCCCATCCTCGATCTGCAGCGCCAGGCGGGCAACGCCGCCGTGGCCCAACTCCTCTCCGTGCAGCGCGACGGACCCACGGGCACCCAGGACCCCGGGCATCTCCACATAGAGGCCCACGAGGTGCCCGCCGCCGCGCAGTCTGATCCGCCGCCCGGCGCGGCGACGGCGACCCCGCCGTCGCCAGCCGGGGCGACCGGGGCGACCGCGGCGTCCGGGGGCAGCGGACCGGGCCCGGGCCAGGCCCACGACCAGGGCGGGGCTGCCCCGACGGCTCCCACGACCCAGGCCCCCACCTCAGGGGGCGGCCAAGCCACCCCGCCCGCCAACCCCACCACCCGCCAGTACCAGGTGCAGTACGCCTTCCAGGGCCAGGCCACCCAGGCCACCGGTGCCGGCGTCCCCCGGGGCCAGGGCACCCAGACGTCGGACGCCCACCAGGTCGCAGTGGCGCTCAACGTCTCGCACCACGACGACTCCCACGCCGGCCGGGAGGACAACGTCGCCGTCCAGGGCACCATCGACGCCCAGTCCGGCAACCTCACCGGGGTCAACGCCCAGGTCCAGGAGGCGTTCGTCTCCCCCGTCTTCCACCACCTGCAGGGCCAGGTGTTCGGCAACGCCAGCGCCGGCGCGTCGGCCGACGCCACCGGCGGCTTCCGGCCCACTGTCGGCATCGGGGCCGGCGCCCAGGGTGCCCTCGTGATCAACGACCACATGCAGGTCTGGGTGCAGGTCCAGGACACCGCCTCGCTGAGCGGGCCGGGCGGCGCCGGGCACGGCGGCTGGACGGCGGCCAACAACGAGCAGGCCGCCGCCGGCATCACCGTCTCCTGGTAGACCGCGCCGGCGGGATCACAACTCCTTGACGATCTCCGCCATCTTGATCCCGGCCTCGGTCGGGTTGTTGACCACGTGCACACCGGCCTCGGCCAGCGCCGACATCTTGGCCTGGGCCGTCCCCTTGGAGCCGGAGATGATGGCACCGGCGTGGCCCATCTTCTTGCCCGGGGGGGCAGTCACGCCGGCGATGTAGGCGACCACCGGCTTGGTCACCGAGGAGGCGATGAAGGCCGCGGCCTTCTCCTCCTCCGACCCGCCGATCTCGCCGAACATGGCGATGGCCCGGGTGTCGGGGTCGGCCTCGAAGGCGGCCAGGCAGTCGACGAAGTTGGTGCCCGGAACGGGGTCGCCGCCGATGCCCACGCAGGTCGTCACGCCGATGCCAAGCTGCTTGAGCTCGTAGAGCGCCTGGTAGGTCAGCGTGCCCGACCGGGAGACGATGCCGACCGGACCGCCGGGCAATGCGATCTCTCCCGCCGTGATGCCGATGTTGCACTTGCCGGGGCTGATGATGCCGGGGCAGTTGGGTCCGAGGAGCCGAGTGCCCGGGAACGTGTCGACCAGCGTGTTGTACACCCGGGCCTCGTCGTGGGCCGGGATGCCCTCGGTGATGCACACCACGAACGGGATCCCCGCCGACGCGGCCTCGAGGATGGCCGCCGCCGCCCCCCGGGGCGGCACCGACACGAACGACGCGTTGGCACCCGTGGCCTCCACGGCGGCGGCGACCGTGTCGTAGACGGGGATCCCGTCCACGTCCTGGCCGCCCTTGCCGGGCGTTACTCCGGCCACGATCTTGGTCCCGTAGTCCCGGTTGCGCAGGCCGTGGAAGCGGCCCTGCCCGCCGGTCAGTCCCTGCACCACCACCCGGGTGCTCTCGTCCACGAAGATCGACATCAGGCTGCCCCTCCTGCGAGAGAAACGGCGGTTCGGGCCGCATCCAACATGGTCGGCGACGAGATCACCTTGTCCGACTCGACCGCCTTGAGGATGGCCCTTCCCTCCTCGGCGTTCGTGCCGTCCAGGCGGATCACCATGGGGGCCCCGATCGACACCCGGCTGAGGGCCTGGACGATGCCGTTGGCCACCTCCTCGCCCCGGGTGATGCCGCCGAAGATGTTGATGAAGATGGCCCGTACGTTGGCGTCGCTGTTGATCACCTCGAGCGCGTTGGCCATCACCTCGGCGTTGGCCCCGCCGCCGATGTCCAGGAAGTTGGCCGGCTTGCCGCCGACCTGGTTGACCACGTCGCAGGTGCTCATGGCCAGGCCGGCCCCGTTGGCGATGATGCCGACGAAGCCGTCCAGGCCGACGTACTGGAGCCCCTTCGACTTGGCCAACCGTTCCCGCTCGTCCAGCTCGTCGATGTCGCGGAAGTCGTCCCACTCGGGGTGGCGGAATGCGGCGTTGTCATCGAGGGTGACCTTGGCGTCCAGCGCGTGGACCGCCCCGGCCGGGGTGAGGATCAGCGGGTTGATCTCCGTCAGGTCGGCGTCGCCTTCGACGTAGCAGCGGTACAACTTCTGCAGGATGTCCACCGCCCCCTCGCGGGCCTCCGGGTCGAGCCCGGCCGACTCGACCAAGCCGGCCGCGTCGGCCGCGGTGAACCCGACCGACGGATCGATGTGCATCCTGGCGATGGCCTCCGGGTCCTCCTCGGCCACGGCCTCGATGTCCACGCCGCCCTTGGCCGAGACCATGGCCAGGTACTTCTTGGCCGCCCGGTCGAGGGTGAAGCTGGCGTAGTACTCCTTGGCGATGTCGGAGGCGTGCTCGACCCAGAGCCGGTGCACCACGTGCCCTTTGATGTCCATGCCCAGGATGTTGCCGGCGTGCCGGCGTACCTCGTCGGCGTCGGCGGCCAGCTTGATGCCGCCCGCCTTCCCCCGGCCGCCCACCTGGACCTGCGCCTTGACCACGACGGGGTAGCCGGCTGCCTCGGCCCGGGCCACCGCCTCGTCGACGGTGTCGGCCACGCCGCCGGCCGAAACCGGGATGCCGAAGCGGGCGAAGTACTGCTTGCCCTGGTACTCGAACAGATCCATCTGGCCTCTCTTTCAGGGGGAAAAAACGGCGGGCCGCGCCGGCTAAGCCTCTTGGGGCGCGCCCTTGTCCAGTTCGGCCTCCAGCCAGGCCGTGATGTCGCCGAGCGGGGCACCGGGGGTGAAGATCTCCGCCACGCCGATCTCCTTCAACTTCGCGATATCGGCCTCGGGGATGATCCCGCCGGCGAAGGCGAGGACGTCTCCCGCCCCGCGCGCCGCCAGCTCCTCGAGGATCTTCGGGAACAGCGTCATGTGGGCTCCCGACAGGATGGACAGGCCGACCGCGTCGGCATCCTCCTGGATCACGGTCTCGGCGATCTGCTCCGGGGTCTGGTGCAGGCCGGTGTAGATGACCTCGAAACCGGCTTCCCGCAGGGCCCGGGCGATGACCCGAGCCCCCCGGTCGTGCCCGTCCAGGCCCGGCTTGGCCACCACCACCCGATACGGGCTCCTCAT
>DATGAX010000341.1:0-2129 GCA_035312965.1 Acidimicrobiales bacterium | reverse complement strand
CCTCCGAGCTCAAGCCGCTGGTGCGCTACGCCCGGGCCGTCCGGTTCGAGCGGGACGGGGTGCGGGCCTTCCATGCCCGCCTGGGCCCGGTGCAGGTGGTGATGACGCAAGCCGGGGTGGGCCCCGCCGTGGCGCGGGCGGCGACCGCCCGCGCCCTCGAGGCGTTCCCGTCCGACCACGTGGTGGTCTGCGGGATCGCCGGCGGGCTGGACCCCGCCCTCCCGGTCGGGAGCGTCATGATCCCCGAGGTGGTGCTCGACCTGGCCTCGGGCCAGCGCTACACCGCCGCCGCGCTGGGCGCCACGACCCGGGCCGGCACGATCGGGGTGGCCGATCATCTGATCACCGACCCCGGCCGCCTGGAGGAGCTGCGGGACGACGGCGTGGCCGCTCTGGAGATGGAGTCGTCGGGGGTGGCGGCGGCCTGCGAGGCGGTGGGCGTCCCGTGGAGCACGGTGCGGGTGATCGGCGACCGGCCCGACGAGGGGCTGACCGACGATGCGGTGATGTCTTTCCTGCGGCCCGACGGCACGGCCGACGCCCCGGCCGCCATCCGTTTCCTGCTCAGCCACCCGGCTCGCATCCCGGGCCTGATGCGGTTGGGCCGCGACTCGTCCAAGGCGGCGGCGGCCGCGGCCCGGACGGCGCTGCGGGCGTTGGGTTGGGACGGCGCCGCCGGTTGAGCGCCGGGCGCTACTTCCGCCCGAAGCGGGACCTGCGACGCGCCTGCGACTCCTCGGCCGTCACCGGCGCCGGCTCCGGCTCCGGTTCGGCGACGGGTTGGCGGTCCGGGTGGACCTCCGGCGGGTACCAGCGCCCGTCGGAGGCCTGCCACCAGTCGGGTCCCTCCTGGGCGTCGCTGCCCTGGTAGGGGTCGCCCGTCCACTCCTGCCGGGGGACGATGTGGAAGCGGGAGCCGGGCTCGGCGACGGCGGCCACGACGTCCGCGGTCGCCGGGGCATCCCTGGCCGAGCGGAAGTCGAACAGGAACGCCAGGAGGTCCGAGCCGTCCACCTCGGACTCCGCCGCGGGCTCGCGGCGAGGTTCGTGGTGAGGCTGGTCCACGTAATACACGTTTCAGGAATCGCCGGATTGGAGCGGATTGTTACCGCGAGCTCCCCACGGCGGCGAAGAACGCGTCGACTTGAAAGGAAACCGGAAAAGTCGGAGTACCGTCGCGAAGGTGAAACCACTCGCCGTCCACCACGTGTCTGTCAACGTCGACGACGTCGAAGCCGCCCTGGCCTTCTACACGGACGTCCTCGGCCTCGGGTTGAGGCCGGACCGCCCGGACTTCGGTTTCGGAGGCGCCTGGCTCGACGCCGGCGGCCAGCAGGTCCACCTCATCGAGGCCCCGCTGCCGACCAACCAGGGCCAGCACTTCGCCCTCCAGGTGGCGGACCTGTCCGCCGTGGTGGACGAGCTGCGGGGCCGGGGGGTGGAGGTGAGCGACCCCTCGAAGGTCGGCTCCGGGCTTCAGTCGTTCCTACGCGACCCGGCCGGCAACTCCATCGAGCTCCAGCAGCCGAACGCCTTCTAGGGCAGCCGGGCCGACACCCAGGAGACCAGGGCGCCCACGACCGCGCCGCCCGTCGGCTCGTTGAAGATCTCGTGGAACAGCCCGGGCCACAGCCGGGCCACCACGTCGGTGGACGACACGCCGGCCACCACCGCCCTGTAGGCCTCCACCGGGATGAGGAGGTCCGAGCTGCCGTGCATGACCTGCACGGGGATGGTGATCTCCGGCAGCCGCTCCACCAGCGTGCCCGCCGTGGCCATGGCCTCGATCATCCCCCGGGGCGGCGGGCCCTGGTAGACGAGCGGGTCCGCCTTGTACGCCGCCACCACCGCCGGGTCCGACGACACGGCGTCGGCGAGCGGCAGGTCCGGGATCTCCGGCAGGTCGGCCAGGGCCAGGATCTCCGGCGGGAAGACGATGGCCGGCGCCGACAGGGACACCCCGGCGAGGCGGTCCTGGTGGGCCTCGGCGTAGGCGATGGCGATGGCGCCGCCCATCGAGTGGCCGACCAGGAAGCGGGGCCGGTCACCCCCCTCCTCGACGGCCCGGTCCACCAGGCGGTCGAAGTCGGCGACCACCGACTCCCAGCCGCCGACGTCGCCGCGCTCGC
>DATGAX010000340.1:0-7169 GCA_035312965.1 Acidimicrobiales bacterium | reverse complement strand
CGTCGAGCAGCGCGACCGGACCGACGTACCAGACGTTGGTCCGGAAGGTGACCAGGGCCACGCCGGCCGCCGGCTCGCCGATCAGGAGGGCGAGGGTCGTGTCGGTGGCGAGGAGGCGGCCCAGCCGGCGGGCCAGCACTTCGGGGCCCGGAGTGGGGGTCCCGAACTCCCGGTTGAACGCGTCGAGCAGCGCGGCGACCGTGCCGGCATCCGCGGGGGTCGCCCGCCGGCGCGGGGCCGGCCGATCAGGCGGGGAGACGCTCGTCGGAGTCGAAACTGTCGATGGACATGTCCCCTCCAGGGGCAGAGAGGTACGGGCATTCGCCTCCGTGCAACTCATTCCTAGCCCAACCGGCCGGGCGATCGGTCGAAATGTGGCTCAGAAGCCGGATGCCATGCCGACTATCGGTTTGGCGAGAGCCACACCGCCGGTGGAGCCGAGGAAGCGGGCGTCGCCGAAGCCGAAGATGCCCCCGTCCGATGCGATCATCCAGTAGCCCCGGCCGTCGGGCGTGGCCTGGATGCCCACTATGGGCTTGACCAGCGGGACGCCGCCGGTGGACCCCAGGAACGGGGCGTTGAAGGCGAAGACGCCGCCGTCGCTGGCGACCAGCCAGTAGCCCCCCGTCGCCGGGTCGGCGGCCATGCCCACGATGGGCTTGACCAGCGGGACCCCGCCGGTCGATCCCTCGAACGGGGCGTTGAAGGCGAACACGCCCCCGTCGCTGGCCACCAGCCAGTAGCCGCCCGTGTTGCCGTCCACCGCCATGGCGACCACCGGCCGGGTCAGGGTCACCCCCCCGGTGGAGCCCTGGAACTTGGCGTCGCCGTAGTTGAAGATGCCGCCGTCGGAGGCGTACAGGTAGTAGCCCAGGCCGTCGGGGGTGGCGGTGATGCCGATGACCGGTTTGGCCAGGGGGGTGCCGCCGGTCGAGCCGTAGAACTTCGAGTTGAAGGCGAAGACGCCGCCGTCCGAGGCGGTGAGCCAGTAGCCGCTGCTCAGGCTGTCGAAGGCCATCCCGACGACGGGCTTGGTGAGGGGCACCCCGCCGGTCGAGCCCCGGAAGGGGGCGGCGCCGTAGCTGAAGATGCCGCCGTCGGAGGCCACCAGCCAGTAGCCCGGGGTGGGGATGCCGCCGTCGGTCGTGACCGCGATGGCTCCGGCCAAGCGGGAGTAGCCGCCGGCGTAGCAGTCGAGGTTGGTGGGGCACGCCACCGCGATCAGCGTCGTGGTGCCGCCGGCGACGGGCTCCACCCGCCATGTCCGGGCGCCATCCGTCGTGGCGTACACCACGGCCGCCGTCGGGTAGCCGTTGGCCCCGCTGTACCCGACGATGTAGCAGTCGTCCTGATCGGGGCAGGCGATGGCGTCGGCGTAGTGGATCCCGAACGGCAGGGCACTCGACGCCCAGGACGCACCGCCGTCACGGGTCACGTAGGCCGAGGGGCGGCCGTTGGAGCCGCCGCCGATGACCACGCACTCGGATGAGGTCGGGCAGGCGATGTCGAACAGCGAGGTCAGGCTGGTCGGGGTGTGGGCGAGGGTCCAGGTGGTGCCCCCGTTGGTGGTCTGCTGGATCACGCCGTAGCAGGGGTGGGCGGCCACGTCGCAACCGGCCAGCCCGACCAGCCAGCCGTTGGTGGCCGAGGTGAAGAACAGGTCCTGGTTGAGGATGGTGAGCCCGTTGACGGCCCGCTTGACCGCCATGGAGCTCCACGTCCGGCCGCCGTCGGTGGACATCCAGCCCGAGCCGTCCACCGCGGTGGCGAAGCAGCTGCCCGTGGGGCTGGCCGGGTCGGCCGGGCCGTTGGCCACGCAGCGGACCCAGTTGAGCTCCGGGGTGCCGCCGGGAAGAGTGGCGGCATGCCAGGTCGTACCGTCACCGGTGTAGTAGGCCATCCCGGTGGGGGACTGCGTGCCGATACCCCCGGTGGCGACGCAGTCGGTCGTGCTGCCGGCGCAGCTGACGTCGTCGAAGAAGGCGTTGCCCCCGGTCGTGAACTGCTTGGTGTAGTCGGAGCCGGAACCGTTGCCGGCTTGGCCCTGGTTGGCCCACACGACCGCGTTGACACCTTCCCATCCGGCGAAGTAGCAGCGCGAGTCGGTCGGGCAGGCGGCCCCGTCGAAGGATTGCGCTCCGCCGCTGAGCGACTGCCAACCGTCGGAGGTGAACGAGGCGGAGTGCACATTCGATGCGGCCGCCACACTGCGGCTGCTGGCGGCGAGGGCGTGACGGGATGGGACCGGGCGGGACCAGGCCGCGCCCGCCGGGGATACGGCGGTGGGGGCTGGGCCGGTAGGGGATGGGACGGTGGGGGATGGGCCGGTGGGGGCTGGGGCGTGGGGCGACGCCCCCGCGGCGGGGACAGTGACGGCGGCGGCCAGCACCAGCGCCACCGTCAGGGCCGGCACGATCCGTGGGCGACGGCTGCGTGTACTCATTCGTCCCCCTCCGTGGCCCGCGACCGGGGCGACGCTAGCAGTGGGCTCCGCCCGGCCCGGGCGGATGAGTCGAACGGACAAGGGAGCGGTTGCCGCCGCGGCGGCGGAGGCCTCCGCTACCCTCGTAGCCCTCGGCCCGAGTCCGACACGCCCGCCCCTGTAGCTCAGTTGGATAGAGCGGCTGCCTTCTAAGCAGCGGGTCGCAGGTTCGAGTCCTGCCGGGGGCGCTGCGGACGTACCGTCTGGCGCGCCGGTCGAGGGTGGGCCGCCCGCCCGGCCGGCGGGCATGTCCGATCGGCGCCCGCCCGATTGCTACATTCGGCCAACTCTGCGCCAAGGAGGCGGCGGTGAATGCGATAACGAAGTCGCGGAACTCGATGCTGCTCCTGACCGTCGCCGCAGGCGTCTATGCACTCGGCTCGGTCTTCGCCGTGCTGGCGTTCGCCACGTTCTCGGCCGACAGCCAGTCGAGCTACAACACCTTCCGGGATCTCGGGCATGCGTCCGACTGGCTGCATTTCGTCGGCTCACTGGTGGCGCTGGCCGCGGTCGCCAACGTGCTCTGGGACCAGCTGAAGACGCAGCAGTCCGAGCTGCTCACCGAGCTGGGGATGGCGTCGGCCGGGACCCTGCTGATCGCCATCGGCAGCCTGATCACGGCTGCGTCGGACTCTTCGCAGTCGACCGCCGACGTGATCGGAGCCATCGGGGTCGGGGTGTGGGCCCTGCTGGCCCTGAGCCGGGCGGCCCGCTACAACCTGGCCGAGCAGCAGACACCCGGCGCGGCCGGCTCGCTGGTCCAACCCTGGCTGGTGGTTTCGGCCGGCCTCGTCCTGCTCGCCATCGGTTCGGGGTTCGACGTCACCGTGACCGACCAGAGCCTCGGCATCGCGGCCGGGATCATCGAGGCTCTCGGCCTGGGTCTGTTGGCGGCGGTGATCGCCGTCTCCCGTGAACGGGGCCTCCTCCTGAGCCCGGCGGTGCGCCTGGTGGTCGCCGGGCTCGCCGTCCTCGTCCTTCAGTTCGTGATCTCCGCAGTGGTGGCCGGCATCGAGTTCACGCCCCACGGGACGATCACGGGGCTGCGCATCGGCGTGTCGCTCGTCGGGACGGTGCAGACCATCGGGGTGGTGATACTGGGGCTGGCCGCCTGGACCCGGGTCGGTGAACTGGTGGCGACCGGCGCGGGTACCGGTGCCGCGACCGGCTCCCTGGGCGGCTTGTCGGGAGTGGTCAGAGCGACGGGCTGGGACGTCCCCTGGGGGCACCGGGACACTTCACCGGCGACACCAGCCGCCGCGCCGCCCCCGGCTCCGTCTCCCATTCCCGGGACGCCACCGACCGGACCGATCGCCTCACCGGCCGCGCCGCCGCCAACGGTTCCGGGGACGCCAACCGTTCCGGGGACACCGGCGCCGCCTTCGGCCGGGGGGCCCTGGGCCGGCCCCGATCCGACCGAGGAAGCTCCGCCCCCGTTCGCCGCGCCGCCACCGCCACCGCCGGGCGGGGGCGCGGGGGAGGACAAGCCGCAGCCCTAGCGGGACAGGGCCGGCTCAGGCCGGCGGTTCGCAGGACCGGCCGAACTGGTGGGCCAGGGCCTGGGCGAGCGACGGGTGTCTGAAGCGGTGGCCGGCCGACTCGAGCGCGGCCGGCCGCACCCGCTGGCTGGCCAGGGCCACCTCCTGGGCGCCTTCGGAGCCCAAGAGGAGCCGGACGCCAAGCGACGGGATGCGGGGCAGCGCCGGCCGGCGGAGGGTGCGGGCCAGGACGCGGGCGTACTCGCCAGCCTGGACGGGAGCAGGGGCCACGGCGTTGACCGGGCCGGCCAACCGATCGTCCACCAGGGCGTGCAGGTAGACGTCGAGCAGGTCGTCGATCCCGATCCAGCTCAGCCACGCCGTGCCGTCCCCGATCGGCCCGCCGAGCCCGAGGGTGTACAGCGGCCGGAGCAGGCGCAGCGCGCCGCCCCGGGGCGACTGCACGACGCCCGTGCGCACGTGCACCACCCGGAGCCCGGCGCCGGCAGCCGGGGCGGCCTCCGCCTCCCAGCCGGCGACCACATCGGACAGGAATCCGGTGCCCCGCTCGGAGCTCTCGTCGAGCAGCTCGTCGCCCCGGTCCGACCCGTAGAAGCCGACGGCCGATGCCGACACGAAGACGGTGGGCCCGTTGGTCGCCGTCGCCGCCACCTCCGCCAGCCGCCGGGTCGGGCCGATGCGGCTGCCGTAGATGGCCGCCTTGTGCCCCTCGGTGAACCGTCCGCCGATCGACGCCCCGGCCAGGTGCACGACGGCGTCCACACCGTCCAGGAGCCCGGCATCCGGCTGCCGCGGATCCCAGGACCGCTCGCCCGGGCCGGCCGGGGAGTGCCGAACGAGGCGGACTACGTGGTGGCCACCCGTGGCGAGGAAGGCGCACAGCGCGGTCCCCACCAGCCCGGTGCTGCCCGTCACCGCCACGGTCATCGGCCGGCCACCCAGCTGGCGAGAGGCGGTATGGGCGGCCAGGTCGCCGGCCAGCTGGCGGTACCGGTAGGCGAAGGTCGGGCGCACGAGCCGTGCCGGCACCGGCGTGTCCACGGAGTCCACGAGGCGCGTCGCTCCCGGGTCGACGGCCTCGAAGCGGTGCTCGTGCTTCCACCGCACGGGCGGGCGGACCAGCTCGTCCCGGAAGCAGTTGGGGGGGTCGTAGCCGTAGTGCTGCGACACCACCCTCAGACCTCCGGGCAGGGCCAGCACGGCCCGGCCGTCGCGGAGGTCGGTCGCCTCGCGGCGGATGCGCAGTGGTTGCCACGGCGGGAGGAGCCGGGCGAACGCACCCGGTCGGGTGTGCCACGCGAAGACCTCGTCCAGCGGCGCATCAACCACCGTGCTGACCCGGATGCTCACGGTTCCCGCCTCCTGCCGGCCCACTGCGACACCAGCTGCACCGCACCCGAGAGGTGAGCCGCTCAACTCGGGCGCCGTCTTCTACGAGCCCAGCGCGGGGCCGCCGACCAGCACCGGAATGTGGGGCTGCCGGCTGAGCAGACTACCACTAGGTCCAATCGGGGCCGTCCTACCCCTCCCGTGCCGGAGAGTTGCTGCTACAGCGACAACTTCCCGGCACACGACGCCGCGACGGGCGAGCCGACGAGCGAGGCGAGGGGCGCGGCGACCGCCGGCACCCGGCGCACGCGGAGCCGCACCAGGATGGCGACGGCGGTGACCACCAGGACGACCCCGTACAGCTCGAGCGCCACGTCCCCGATGACCACCCCGTAGGCACCCCACGTCGCCGCATCGGCGATGGCGATCCACCACGTGGCCGAGGCCACACCCACCGGTTGCCGGGTCGCGTACGCGGCCCACAGGGACGGGCCGCACGTCACGAGCACCGTGGCCGCCAGGGCGAGCGCCAGGTGGCCGGTCACCCCGCCCAGCAGCACGGCGGCCAGCCACGCCCCCGACGCCACCAGGTCGCGGGGGCGGATGGTGCGGCGCAGCACGACGATCGACAACATCGAGGCGGCGGCGGCCGGGATCGACACCAGCCAGACGCTCGAGATGCCGGCCGACAGCCCGTAGGCCAACCAGGCCACGTCGGCCACGAAGGCGTTGAGGGCGGCCAGCGCCGAGACCCCGTCGACCTGCCCCGTCCGCAGCACCCGCCACGGTTGTGGGGCCAGGCGGGCCAGGAATATCACCGAGGCGGTGACGGCCAGCGCGGTCGACAGACGCATCAGGAGGCGGCCCAGGACGGAGGACGCTTCTCGCGGAAGGAAGCGATGCCCTCCGCCGCCTCGGCCGAGGCGAAACGCTCGCGAGACACCTCTTCGGCGGCGGCGAAGCCGTCCTGGACGTCCATGGCCGGGATCCGGTGCAGCAGGTGCCGGGTGATCCGGAGGGCCCCCGGCTCGCAACCGCGGAACGTCTCGAGCAGGTCGTCCACCGCCGCCGCCAGGCCGGCGTCGGGCACCACCTGGTGCACCAGCCCGGCTTCCGCCGCAGCCGCCGGGCCGAACGTCTCGCCGGTCAGCATGTACCGGGACGCCGCGGCCGGTGTCATGCGGCGGAGGAGGACCACGGAGATGATGGCCGGGACCAGACCCAGCCGGACCTCGGTGAGGGCGAAGGTCGCGGACGAGGCGCACAGCCCTACGTCGGCCACGCCGACCAGGCCGAAGCCGCCGGCCCTGACGTGGCCGTTGACCGCGGCCACCACCGGCTTGGGATAGTCCCAAAGGCGGCGCAGCAGGTCGGTGAACGAGCCGGGCCCCGACTGCACCGGCGGGTCGCTCAGGTCGGCCCCGGCGCAGAACGTGTTGCCGCTACCGGTGATCACCACCGCCCGCGCCGACGGTTCGGACTCGAGGTCGGCCAGGTGCGACTCCAGCTCGCCGACCACCTGCCGGGACAGGGCGTTGCGGTTGGCCGGCGAGTCGAGGACGAGCACCGCGCTGCCGGCGCGGTCCTCCCGGCGGACGAGCGGCGCCATCAGCTCCCGGTCGAACGGCTAGAAGTCGGCGGACAACGGCCGCTCCAGCGACCCTGACACCATCTCGTACAGCTCGCCCGGTGTCGAGGGAGGGGCGGTATGGCCGCCCAGCATCGACAGCTCGAGGGGCACGAGGGACCGGCGCTGGATCCGGATGAGAGAAGGGTCGTCGCAGGTGAGGCCCAGGAGGTCGCCGGCCAGCCGGGCGATCGTCCCGGACCAACCGGCCGGGTCGGGCTTGGACGCCGGG
>DATGAX010000339.1:0-2343 GCA_035312965.1 Acidimicrobiales bacterium | reverse complement strand
GAGCGTGGAGCTGGACCCGTTGGGGACCGACGTGTAGTACGCCCCGGTCGAGGACGCTTCGATGTCCGGCTCGAAGCCGTTGCGCTGCTCGTCGACCACGACCTCGTGGGAGAACTGGATGGGGGGCGTCGGCGTGGCGGCCAACCCGTGACCCGGCGCGCCGATGATCGGGATGACTGCGAGGGTCGAGATGGCGCCGATGGTGACCAGGCGCGAGGGTCGTTTGAGCATGATTCGCCTCCTGACCGCGAGTACTTCGACGCGACCGGCTCCGGTTCCTTCCGGTATCGCGGCTTTTGTACTATTACGTCAGCGCTTGTTCAGCTGGCCTGCGTCCACCGGCACGACCGTGCCCGTGACGTAGCGCGCCTCGTCCGAGACCAGCCAGGCGATGGCGTTGGAGACGTCGACGGGTTCCACCAGGTCCACCGGCATGGCGTTCGACAGCGCGTGGGCCAGCGCCGGGGCCGCTTCCATGATGGCCTGCAGGTTGCCGTCCCCCGCCATCGGGGTGCGGACCGCGGTGGGAGCGACGCTGTTGACCCGGATGTTGTAGGGGGCAAGGAAGTTGGCCCACGACCGCATCAGACCGATGACCCCGTGCTTGGAGGCGGTGTAGGCGAGGAAGCCGGCCACCGGGATGCCTACACCCATTAGGCCGCCCGTCGAGCTGGTCAGCACGATGGAGCCGCCCCGGCCGTGCTGCAGCATGGACGGTATGGCGACCCGGCCGGTGTTCCAGACGCCGGTGAGGTTGACCGCGAGGACGTCGTCCCACTGCTGCTCGTCGGGTAGCGGGCTGCCCCCGGCGCCGATGCCGGCGTTGGCCAGCACGATGGTGACCGGCCCGAGCTGGGCCTGCCCCTGGTCGTACACGGACTGCAGGGCGGTTACGTCGCGGACGTCGGCTGGCCGGGCGAAGATTTGCCGGCCGACAGCCTCCACCTCCTTCACCGTCTGGTCCAGCTCCTCAGCCGTCCCCATGGGGTATGTCACCGTGTCGATCTGCTGGCAGAGGTCGACGGCGATTATGTCGGCGCCTTCCTCCGCCAGACGCACGGCGTGGCTACGGCCTTGCCCGCGGGCCGCGCCCGTGATGAAGGCGACCTTGCCGTCGAGTCTTCCCACGTCGGTCTTCTCCTCTGGTTGGATCCTCGAACGGAGTCTCAAGTGCTCGACGGAAAGTTAGCGACCGCGACCGGATGCGAGCCATCAAGGTGACTCGGACGTGACCGCATGGCGGGCCGCCACGTAGCCGAACACCATCGTGTTGGCGATGCTGGCTCCGGGCCCTAGGTAGTGACGGCCCATGACGGTGGCGGTGCCGTTGCCGGTGGCGTACAGACCGGGCATGGGCCGGTCCTCCCGGTCGAGGACCCGGCCGTGCTCGTCGGTGACCACCCCCCCGCAGGTGCCGATGTCGCCCGGGAGGACTTCGACTCCGTAGAAGGGCGGCTCGTCGATGGGACCGAGGCAGGGATGTACGTTGCGGTGCGGATCCCCGAGGGCCCGGTTGTAGGCCGATTCGCCCCGCCCGTAGTCCGGGTCGGTGCCTTCGGCCGCATACTTGTTGAAGCGTTCGACCGTCGCCGTCAGCCCGGCCGAGTCGATGCCGCACATCCGGGCCAGGTCGGCGAGGGTCCACGCCTGCTTGAGATTGCCGCTCTGCAGAAGCTTCTTCGGGAAGCGGCCCGGCCTGGAGCGGACGTGGGCGTAGCGCTTGCGGTAGCGGTCGTCGAAGATGAGCCAGCAGGGGACCGCCCGGCTGGTCTTGTCTCGGGCGTACATGGCCTTGCCCACCTCCATGTACGAGTTCGACTCGTTCACGAAGCGCTGCCCGGCCGCGTCGACGTAGATGGTGCGCGGTCGCTGCCGGGCCTGGTCCAGGGTCGACTGGCCGAACCGGCCGGTGCGGGGGGAGGGCAGCCACCATGCTTCGTCCATCAGGTCGACCCGCGCGCCGACACGGATGGCCTCTCGGAGCACCTCGCCGGTGTCACCCGGGTTGGCCATGGACCACCGGGCCCGGTTGGGCTGGTCGCCGCTCCACTCCTCGCGCATCCCGGGGTTCTGGGCGAAGCCCCCGGAAGCCAGGATCACGCCGCTCCGGGCCCGGATGCGCACCGTCGCGCCGCCCAACCGGGCGGTGACGCCGACCACCCGCCCCTGCTCGACCACCAGTTCCTCGAGCGGGGATCCGGTGCGGATGTCGGCTCCCTTGGCCAGTGCCACCTGGAGCATCTGGGCGATGAGCGACGCCCCGTTGGTGAGCAGCGCCTGGCGCCGCGCCTTGGCCCCGTAGGTCCTCATCACCACTCGGGCCGAGGTGGCGAAGGCCCTGAA
>DATGAX010000338.1:0-2139 GCA_035312965.1 Acidimicrobiales bacterium | reverse complement strand
CGTCCCGGAAGCTAGTACTACGCCGCCCGGCCCGGTCCGGTTCCCGCCTGTTCGGTCATTCCTGCTCGGCGATGACGACCCGGACGATCTCCGATGTCTCGTCGCCGTAGTCGGGGCCCCCGAACAGGGTCATCCAGACCGCCGTGCCCTCAGCGCCGGACTCGAAGCGCACGTCGTCCACGAGCGACCGGATCAGGGGGATGCCCAGCCCACGCTCGAAGTTGAGCCTTTCAGGATCGGTCACCGGCGGATGTTGGGGCAGGTCGTCGGGATCGAACCCCTGGCCGGAGTCCGCCACGCAGACCTCGAACCGCTCCGGCGCCTCCCAGCAGCTCACCACGACCGGGGCGTCCTCGCCCGCCTCCATGTTGGCTTCGATGGCGTTGGTGCAGGCCTCCGAGACGGCCAGCTTGAGGTCGTCTATCCGGTCGTCGGCCAGCGCCCGGCGGGCCGTGGCCAGGGACGATACGACCAAGCGCACAACCGCGATGTACTCGACCCGGGACGGCACCGACAGCTCGAGTGAACGCTCGACCGCCACTGGCTGCGCCCCTCCCCGATCAGCTCGCCGTCGCTTCGTCCACCGAACCGCTGATCTTGAAGACCGTCGTGAGACCGGTGATCTCGAAGACCTTGAGGATGCGCGGTTGGGTGCAGACGAGGGTGAGGTCACCCTCGTGGCTGCGCAAGCGCTTGAGGCCGCCGACCAGCACGCCCAGCCCGGTCGAATCGAGGAAGTCGACGCCCTCCAGGTCGGCGACGATCTGGCGGTGCCCTTCGCTCACCAGCTCGACCAGCTTCTCCCGCAGCCTGGGCGCGCTGTACACGTCGACCTCACCCTTGACGGACAGCACGGTGTAGGGCGATCGGCTGTCATCCACCTGCAAGCCCAGCTCCATGTGGGTGATCCCTCCTCGAAGTCGAGATTCGGACTACGGACCTTACCCTCATCCGCACCGGACCGGCTCGCCGGGGCGCGCCGCTAGGTGGGCGGGCGCTGGGTCCCCATGCGGGCCTGGACGACCCCCATCTCGACGCGGAGATACAGGAAATGGGCGGCGATGGCCAGGATCAGGAGGCCCAGGGCGAGCACGGCCACGGGGGCCACGTCCGTGCGGACCGGTGCGACCTTGAGCGCCAGCGCCGACGACCGGCCCACGACGGGGTTGTCGGAGGAGGGGTAGTGGAGGTTCTGCGCCGGTGCCGGCGCGGCGACCGGGTCGGCGCCCGTGCCGACCACCGCGCCGGCGCCGGGTACCGGGGTGACGGCGGATCCTCCGCTGCCAGGTGTGCCGGTGCCGCCGATGACCGGCGTCGAGGTGAACCCCGGCCCCCCTCCCGTGCCGCCCGTGCCCCCGGTGGGCCCCGTGCCGCCCGACCCCGGTGCCGCACCCGGGACGGTGACCGGTCCGTTGGAGGCGCTGGTGGCGGCCGACGCCAGGAGGGATGAGCTCGCCGAGTCGACACCGAGCCGCAGCGTGCTCACGCTGTAGGTGTAGGTGCCGTCACCGGGATGGTCCGCGACGGTGAGCGCGCTGGGGCAGGGGACGGACGCGTAGGGGCCGAGGCCGTTGACGCTGCAGTTGTAGACGGCGCGGTCGTTGCGCGAGAGGGAGTAGCCGGCCAGGTCGGGCGGCTGGGCGGTGGGCGGCGACCAGTGGACGGTTACCTCGCGGGCGGAGGAGGTGGCCGAGAGGGAGACCGGGGCCCCGGGGCGGACGGCCAGTTGGACGTTCTGCGTCTGGAACGTCTGCCCGCAGCTGGTTCCGTCGTAGGTGCCGCAGGGCACGACCTGGTAGGTGCCGTTGAGGACGTATGAGGCCGACGTGAGCCGGGTCGGCCAGCCCCAGCAGCGGACGTCGGTCCGGCAGTCCGTGCCGTCTGACCAGGACAGAATGACCGAGGTGGCGTCCGGGGCCGGCGCCGCCGCCGATGACTCCACCCAGTTGACCTGGACGGCGGCGGGCGGGGTGTCGGGTGGGTAGGCGAGCTCGACCCGTTGCGGTTGGGACGTACAGGGCCCTGACGTGCCGGTCCGGCAGGGGTCGAAGGCCGCGTTGTACGGCGAGGGGGGGTTGGTGGTCGGCGGAGTGGTCGTGGGCGGCGTCGTGGTCGGTGGTGTCGTGGTGGGCGGCGTCG
>DATGAX010000337.1:0-2607 GCA_035312965.1 Acidimicrobiales bacterium | reverse complement strand
AGGTCCGGGCCAGAAAGGCCAATGCGCCCAGGAAGGCGAGAGGCAGAAGCAGAGCCTCGGGGTACTGGAAGCCGGGGTCGGAGAGGACGGCGCCGGCCGGGGTGGGGCGGAACGTCTGGTCGCCCGAGGCCCCAGGGGGGGCAGCCGGCGACGGCGCCGGCCCCAAAGCCGGCACCGGGACAGGGGCGGCCAGCAGGGGTGACACCGGCGCCACGCCCACCTCCGGCGTCCCACCGCCGGGGAGCGCCTCGCCGGTACCGGCCGGATTGGCGGCCGCCGGGGCACTTTCGCCGGGTGATCCCGCGCCGGCCGCCTCCGCCGCCAGGGTCAGGGTGAGGGTGGAGGAGATGTGCGGCGCGCCGGCCATCTTGCGCCCGTTGAAGGCCAGGTGCCATCCACCAGCGGGCGACTGACCCGGCTCGGCCAGCAGAGCCAGGCCCAGCCTCGGTCTGCCCGACGCCCAGGCATCCAGGAACGGGGTCAGGTCGACGCTGAACGAGCCGGCGCTGGCGACGTAGGCGACCTTGGCTGTGACTCCGCAGTCCGTCGCTGGTGGCTGGTCGGTGGAGCCGCTCGTCCCGTCGGCGAACGCCGCGGTCACGAGGCAGGCCACAGGCTGGGCACCGGCTGCGTTCTGGGTCCCGGCGGCGGGGTCGCCGGACACCGGCAGGGTCATGGTCCCTGCCGCCGCGGTGGCGCCGGGGGGCAGGGCGGAGAGGTCGGGGTTGACGTATGTCCGCTCCGTCTCCGAACCGGCGAAGGCGCCGACGTGCAGAGTGTTGGCGGGGTAGACAGACGGCCCCGTCCCCGGCTGGCAGCCCACGGGGGCGCCGCACGCCGACGTCGGCACGGACGAGTACCACGCCTCGGTGGAGTCGGCGACGGTCACCTGGTCGCTGGAGGCGTGGGCGGCGCCGCTCCCCAGCGCCACGATCACGCCGAGCATCAACACGACCAGCAGGGGCCCACGGAAGCTGCCGGTCATCGTCGCGCTCCCGCCGGGAGGAGGGAACGGTCGCGGCCGGCGGCCATCGCCCCCGAGCGCTCGATCCCCTCCACGCGACCGCCGAGGTAGGCCTCGACCACGCCGGGATCGGTGCGGACCTGCTGCGGAGTCCCGGCCGCGATGACCCGGCCGTCGGCCATGGCCACGATGCGGTCGGAGATGCTCATGATGAGCGGGATGTCGTGCTCGATGATGAGGAGGGTGAGCCCCAGTTGGGCTTTCAGGTTGGCCAGGAGCTGACCCAGGGCCTCGGTCTCCCGTTGGGCGATCCCGCTGGAGGGCTCGTCGAGCAGCAAGAGGCTGGGCCGCAGCGCCACCAGACACGCGATCTCGGTTATGCGCCGGGTACCCGTGGACAACTCCTGGATCTGCTTGTCCCTGTAGGCGTCCAGGCCCATGAAGCCGACCAGATCGCGCGCGGCCCGGTCCTTGGCCCGCTCGGCGCCGACCGTGAGCCCGGCCACCGACGACAGGAACCTCGTCGGGGTCACCCGTTCCAGGGCCAGCTTGACCGCCTCGGTGACGGTCATGGTCGGGAAGAGGGCGGCATCCTGGAAGGAGCGGATGAGTCCGAGCCGGCCCCGGGCCTCGGGGCCGAGGCGGGTGACGTCCCGCTGGTCGAACAGGACCACGCCCCGGTCGGCCCGGGTGAAGCCGCCGAGCAGCTCGAACGTGGTCGTCTTGCCCGCGCCGTTGGGGCCGATGAGGCCGACCGTCTCGCCGGTTCGCACCAGTAGCGAGACGTCCTCGACCGCGACCACGCCACCGAAGTGCTTGCGCAGATGGCGGGCCTCCAGCAGGGCGATGCCGGCCGCTCGCCTGTGCCCGCCGTTGGCGCTGGTGACGGGCGGGGGGCGGACCGCCTGCACCGTCTTCGAGGGGGCGGCACCGTCGGCGTCCGCGGCCCCTTCGGCGCCCTCCGGCCCTTCAGGGGAGATGCCGTACCACCGTCCGATCCGGGCCACGATCCGGTCCCTCACCGGGGTGATGAGGCCGGCCAGTCCCGAGGGGAGGAACAGGATGAGGAGGAGCGCCCCGAACTGGGTCGCGGCGATGCCCGCCGAGTCGAGGGGCACGAACGCGGGGATGGCCAGCACGTAGGCGGCCCCGATGATGGGGCCGGCCGTTATCGACACGCCGCCCAGCACGGTCATCACCACGACGTCCAGGCTCGACCTGGCCGGAAACGTCGGTACACCGATGCTCGACAGACTGTGCCCGTAGACAGCGCCCCCGACGCCCGCGATGAAGCCCGCCAGCAGATAGCCCTGGAGCTTGACCGCGCTGGCGGGGACGGTGAAGGCCCGGGCGTTGTCCTCGTTGTCCCGCACCGCGACCAGCAAACGGCCGAACCCGCTGCGTCGTACGTTGCGGGCCAGCCACAGACAGCCCACGAACAGGACGAAGGCGAAGTAGTAGTAGGCCTTGCCGCTGGTGAGGGCGTGATGGAGCACGATGGGCCGGCCCGGGTCGTGGCCGTTGCCCAGCATCCACGGCTGGGCCAGGAGCCATGCCGGCGTGGCCAGCGCAAACGACAGGGTGGTAACCGTCAGCATCAGCCCCCGGATACGCAACGCCGGCAGGCCGATGAGGACCGACAC
>DATGAX010000336.1:0-9974 GCA_035312965.1 Acidimicrobiales bacterium | reverse complement strand
ATGAACGAGGGCCGCACCCTCGACGAGGTCATCCACGGGGTGGAGCTGCCGGCCCACCTCCTGGACCGCCCCTACCTGCGGCCGGTCTACGACCACCCGCAGTTCCTCGTTCGCAACGTGTGGCGGCGGTACGGGGGCTGGTACGACGGCGAGCCCGACCAGCTTCTCCCATCCCCCCGGGCCGAGCAGGCCGCGGCGTGGGTCGAGCTGGCGGGCGGCGTCGGCCCGGTGCTGAGCCGGGCCCGCGCCCTGGCCGGGGCGGGTAACCACCGCCTGGCCTGCCACCTGGTGGAGTTCGCCGTCCTCGCCGAACCGGCGTCGGGGGACGCCCACCTGGCCCGGACGGAGATATACGGGGCACGGGCGATGGAGCAGGAGTCGTCGATGGCCCGCAACATCCTCAACCATGCCGCCCTGGCCAGCTCCCAGATGCGACGCGACCTGGCCGGCCCGGGCTGACCGGCACCGCCGCCTGAGATAACCTCCGCCGGATGGTGCGGGATGGCGCCGCCCCACGGGTGGGGCCGCCGCGGCGGGCAAGCCGGCCGGGGGCGCCGTTCCGTCCCGACATCGAGGGCCTCCGAGCCGTCGCCGTCGTCGCCGTGGTGCTGTTCCACGCCGGCGTCGGCGTGGTGCCCGGCGGCTATGTCGGCGTCGACGTCTTCTACGTCATATCCGGCTTCCTGATCACCGATCACCTGTGGCGGGAGACGGCCCGGTCGGGCCGGCTGGCGTTCGCCCGGTTCTACGCCCGGCGAGCCCGGCGGCTCCTGCCGGCGGCCATCCTGGTGCTGGTCGTCACCATGGCCGTGGCCGCCGCCGTACTGCCCCCCCTCGAGGTCCGCTCCGTGTGGAAGGACGGCCTGTACTGCGCGCTGTACGCCGGAAACTTCCGCTTCGCCGCCGACCGCACCAACTATCTGGCCGACCGGATCCCCTCGCCCTTCCAGCACTACTGGTCCCTCGGTGTCGAGGAGCAGTTCTACCTGTTGTGGCCTCTGCTGGTGGTCGTCGCCTCGATGGCGTGGTGGCGGCGCCCGTCCCGGGCCACCGCCATCGGTGCGGTGGCCGCCGTGAGCGCCGGGTCGCTGGTGCTGTCGGTGACGCTGACCCGGTCGGATCAACCCGCCGCGTTCTTCCTTCTCCCGGCGCGGGCCTGGGAACTGGGCCTCGGTGGCCTGGTGGCGCTGGCCGCTCCGGAGCTGCGGCGCCTGCCCCCGGCAGCGGCGCGGGCCGCCGGCTGGGCCGGGCTGGCCGCCATCGCCGTCTCCTGCGCCGCCCTCGGCAGCCGGACGCCCTACCCGGGAACGGCGGCCGTGCTCCCGGTCGCCGGCGCGGGGGCCGTCCTGATCGCCGGGCTGTCGGCCCCCTCCGCCGGCGCCGGGCGGTGGCTGGGCCGGACCGGCATGAGGGCCATGGGCCGCATCTCCTACTCGTGGTACCTGTGGCACTACCCGGTGCTGATCCTGGCTCCGGCCGCCGTCGGCCACGCGTTGTCCGAGCCGGCCAACGTCGCCCTCGCCGCCGGTACCGGGGCGCTGGCCGTGCTGACGTTCCGCTTCGTCGAGCAGCCCACCCGCCAGGCCGGATGGTGGTCCGCCCGCCCGGGTCGCTCGTTGAAATCGGCGCTGGCCCTTTCGTCAGCCGGCGTCGTGGCGTGCCTGGGGGCGGCCGTGTCCATCCCGTCCCTGCACGGTCACGGGATGGCGCCCGTGGCTGTGATCCGCAACCCACCGACCACCGTCCGGCCGGCCGCCGGTGCATCCGCACCGCCCCCGCCGGCATCGACCGCTCTGGCCGCGGCACAGGCCCAGGTCGTCGCCGCGGTACAGGCGTCGGCCGGGACGCGGGACGTGCCGGCGAACCTGACGCCCTCTTTGTCCGCCGCTTCGGCCAGCGAGGCGGCGCCCATGGTGGACGGCTGCCTCACCTCCTACACCGCCACCGCGGTGCCGGACTGCCTGTTCGGCGCCACCACCTCGACCCGTTCCATCGTCCTGTTCGGGGACTCCCACGCCGCCATGTGGTTCCCCTCGATCGACGCCTTCGCCAACCACGCCGGTTACCGCCTGTACGTGTGGACCAAGGCGGCGTGCCCGCCGGTGCGCATCGTGCTGTTCAGCCCCGTCCTGCAGCGGACCTGGACCGAGTGCGCGACCTGGTACGGGAACGCCATGGCCCGCATCGCCGCCCTCCGGCCCAGCCTGGTGGTCGTCGGCATCGCGCCGAATTACGACGCCGCCTACGACGTGGTGCAGAACGGGCCGGCCTGGCAGTCCGGCCTGGCCGCGACCGTCTCGGCCACCCGGCAGGCCGGCAGCCGCGTCCTCGTGCTGGGCTCGGTACCGGGCCCGGTGTTCAACGTGCCCGACTGCCTGTCCGCCAACCTGACCGACGTGCCGGCCTGCGACTTCTCCCCGATCGGCCGGCGGGTGAGCGGGGGCGGCCTGGTCGGCATCGACCTGCCCGGCGACGCCGCGGCGGCGGCCGCGGTGCGCTCGGCGGGCGGCGCCTACGCCGACGTGCGCCCGTGGTTCTGCACCGCGTCGTTGTGCGACACCGTGGTCGACAACCTGCTCGTGTACCGCGACAACAGCCACATCACCGTGCCGTACGCCGACTATCTGGCGCCGCTGGTCGGCGACGAGATGGCCGCCGCACTGGCCTCCTGATCGGCGGCCGCCGCGGGCAGGTCGATGAAGAACTGGCTGCCCTCCCCCGGCCGGCTCTCCAGCGACAGGGTCCCACCGTGCAGCTCCACGAGCCGGCGGGCCAGGGCCAGGCCGATGCCCGTTCCGGCCCGACCGGGTCCCCCGTGCTCGAAGGCGGCGAATATCCGCTCGTGATCCGCCGGGTCGATGCCGGGCCCCGAGTCCCGCACTGCGATACGCACTCCGGCCTGGCCTGCGGTCGCGCTCAGCCGGATGGTGCCACCGGGGGGGCTGTAGGAGACCGCGTTGTCGACCAGGCAGGCCACCGCCCGGGCCAGGAGCCCGGCGTCGGCCTGGACGTCCGGCACGTCGCCCACGATGACATCGAAGTCGATACCGGACTGCGCCGCCCGCTCCCCGGCCACGATCGTGGCCGAGACCATCACCGACGACACCGATGTCGGGGCGGTGCTGGGGCGCACGTGCCCGGCGTCGGCCTTGGCCAGGTCGAGGATGTCGTTGATGAGGGCGAGGAGGTGCCGTCCGGCCGCCGCCACCTCGCCCAGATATTCCGCGGCCTGGGGCGGCAGCGGACCGAAGATGCCCTGAACCAGGGCTTCGGCGTAGCCGATGACGGCGTTGAGCGGGGTGCGCAGCTCGTGGCTCATGGCGGCCAGGAACTCGCCCTTGTGCCGGCTGGCCGCCCTCAGCTGGCGGTTGACGACCTCGGTCTCGCGCCGGGCCCGGCTCTCCGACTCGACCAGCTCGGGAAGGTAGCCGAGCAGCCAGCGGGCCAGCAGGGCGCCCGAGGCCACCATGGAGACGGGCAGCACCCATTGCAGGAAGCGCAGCTCGACGCGGGGTTGGAAGGCGGCGACGTAGCCGAAGACGGCGGCGATCTCGATGCCCACGACCACGGCCCGCCGGAGGCGGAAGAAGGTGAAGGCGGCGATGCCTTCCATGACCAGTATCGAGGTCATCGACGGGGCCAGATCGGCACCGACCTGCCAGATGTACCAGGCCGTCACCGCGACTGCGCCGAGGGTCATGACAAAGAGCATCCGGGCGGAGATGCGCACGCGCGGATGCATGAAGAACAGCCCGAACGCGAGGAGCCCCGGGGCCAGCCACGGCCAGCCGGGAAGGTGGAAGCGGATCGACTTCGGCAGAAGGTAGAGGCCGGCCATGCCGGCCGTCTCGGCCAGCACCGTCACGCCGATGATGCGGGCCCGGTCGCGGGCCAGGCCGCCGGGACCGGCCAGGCGCTCGAGCGCGCTGCCCTCGTCGAGGATGCCCGGGTCGTCGTGGGCGGTGGGGCTGGTCCGGTCCCAGGTCCCTTCCCGGCGGGGGCCGCGCCGCAGCGAGGCGAAGTCGGGGCGGCGCGGCATCCAGAGGGCGAACGTGGCACCGGGGCCCTCGTCGCCTTCGGCCAGCTCCAGCCGGCCGCCGTGCGACTCGGCCAGGTCCCGGGCCACGGCCAGGCCCAGACCGGTGCCGGGGTGTCCCGTACCGGCCTGCTCGTAGGCCCGGAATATGCGGTCCCGGTCGGCCGGCTCGACGCCCCGGCCGGTGTCGCTGACAGCCATCTCCACCCCGTCAGCCGACGGGCGGACCACTACCCGGATGGCCCCGTCCCGCGGGGTGAACTTGAGAGCATTGGAGAGCAGGTTGAGCAGCACCTGCTTGACCTTGCGCTCGTCGGCGGTGATCTCCCCGACCGCCTCGGGGCAGTCGACCGTGAGCTCGACGCCCATGCGGTGGGCCTGCTCCCGGCACAGCGCCACCGATGCGTCGACGACCCGCGCCACCGGGAACCGGGCGGCTTCGATCTCCAGGGGGCTCCCGTCGTGGCGCCCGCCGTCGAGGACATCCCCCACCAGGGCGAGCAGATGGCGCCCCGACGCGATGATGGGCTCGAGGTACTGCTGCTGGCGCTCCTCCAGGGGGCCGGCCATGCCGAGGTGCACCATCTCGGCGAAGCCGATGATGGCGTTGAGGGGGGTCCGCAGCTCGTGGCTCATCTGGTGCAGGAAGTTGCGCCTCCGGTCGTCGACGCCGAGGAGCTCGGCCCGGGTCCTCTCGGTCTCGGCCCGGGCCTGGCGCTCGCGGGCGGCCAGGCCGGTCAGCGTGCTGGCGAACCAGATCATCAGGACGGCGAACAGCGACGTCTGCAGTATCAACAGGATGATCCGGTTGGCGGCAGCCGTGTAGTGCGGCTCGGTCGCCAGCACCAGCCCGGTGGTCGCCAGCTCCCCGGCCAGGATGCAGATCGCCCACCGCCTCGGATAGAGGATCGGAGCCGACGCCGCGACCATCACCGCCGCGCCGGCGACGGCGGCGGCCAGATGGCGGCCCACGCCGGCGGTGTACCCGGCCACGGCCAGCGCCGTCAACGCGCCGGACGCGGTCATACCGGCGGTGAGCGACCGGCGGAACAGCAACGGGAACAACAGGCCGCAGGCCACGAACCCGGCGCCCAGGACGAAGATGCCCATGGGGCGGAAGCCGTCCGGGCGACCGTAGAAGATCAGTATGAATACGGCCAGCAGCGCCGAGCCCACGCCTCCGCCCACGAAGTTGCGGGCCGCCCACCGGGCGGCCACCGCCTTGTAGGCGGAGCGGTCGACGAGAACCGCGAAGGGGGCCCGGGCGCCGCCGGACACTGTCTCCGCCCCCCCTCGGCTCAACGACCCCGGCAGAACGACCTGATGGATGTGGAGAACGTCCGCACGTCGATCGGCTTGGTCAGGTAACCGTCGAAGCCACCGGAGAGGAAGCGCGGCTCGTCGCCGGCCACCGCGTAGGCGGTCACGGCCACGACCACCTGGTCCTGCGTCAGCGGGTCCTCCCGGATGCGGCGCAGCGCCTCCCATCCGTCGAAGTCGGGCAGCTGGATGTCCATGACCACCACATCGGGGTGGTCACGCTGCGTCAGCTCCACGCCTTGTTCGGCCGTGGTGGCTTCGAGCGTGGCGAACCCCCCGATGCGGAGAAGGTCCCGAGCCAGCTTGAGATTGGTGTCATTGTCCTCGACGATCAGCACCGTGGCACCCGGTGTGGCCGTCTCATCCTGCCGCGTTCCGGCTGAGCCCATATGCAGTGGCCTCCCTCACCATTCCCTGCGCTACGCCCGGCGTAGCGATGCTTCGCCGGTCGATGACCGATTTCACAGGCTGGGCTGACCTTGGCGCCGACCGTCGTAGCGCCCTCGGAGTGAAGGGCAGAACGGAGGAGCGATGAAGAAGGATCCAGTCATAGAGGTGCTCCGGCTCGTACCCGGATTGCACAACTCCAACGACAAGAGCCTGGGTCGGCTGGTGCGGCTCATGGATCGGGCCAAGGTCGGGGCCGGCCACATCCTGACCCGGCAGGGAGCCTACGAGAGCCAGGCCTACATCGTCGTGGCGGGCAAGGCGACGGTGGAGATCGACGGCATCGAGGTCAACCAGGTCGGCCCCGGCGAGATCATCGGCGAGATGGCGCTGATCGACGGAGGTCCCCGCACCGCCACGGTGCGGGCCACCACCGAGATGGAGCTCCTAGTGATCGGCCGGGCCACGTTCTCCGACTTCATGCACGGCGAGGACGTGGGTTCGGCCATCGCCGAGCAGCTCTCGCACCGGCTGCGGGCCGCCGACGAGCGGAGCCGCCAGCCTTCGTGAGTCAGATGTGACCGGGCGGCGCCCGACGCCTCGGCCGCCTGGTGGGGAAGGTGGACTCCCCACCGGGCGCCGGGTCTGTTGGGGAGGCCGCCGCCCGGTCGCAAAGCCGGTCCCCCCGGGACCGGCCATGGGAGAGCAGAGATCGGGCGCCGACGGGACTACAGGAGGCAGCCGCCGGACCGATCTCGCCCTCTCATATGCGTTCCAGGGCGTCCCCGTCGAAGAGGGGGCGGATACCCTGCACCGCGGCGTCGGCCTCGAGGGCGGAGGCGGCCGGGGCGGTGCCGGCGTCGGGGTTGGCGGCCGCTTCGAGGGTGGGCCGGAGCAGGGTGGCGTCGCTCGACGAGTTGAGGAACAGGCCCGGGACGGAGAGCACGAAGCGCACCGCCCGGGCCAGCGCGTCGGGGTCCCGGAGCGGCTCGTACCAGCTGTAGCGGGGACCGTCGCCCTCCTCCCAACGGCGCCGGGCCACCGATTTGATGGTCTGCACCGCCACCCCCCGCTCGGCGCAGGTGGCGAGCAGCGCCTCGGACTCGGTCCGGTACTCGGGTATCGACCACAGCGAGTGGTTGTAAGGGAGCAGCACCGAGTCGAAGTCGAAGCGGTCGAGGCTGGTCCGGTGGGCGGCGGCGATGCGCAGCCCGTGGCCGGTCACCCCGATGTACCGCGCCAGCCCCTCCTCCCGCGCCCGGACCAGGCCTTCCACCGCTCCGCCGGGACCGTGCGCCGTCTCGATCTCCTCCGGCTCGACCAGGTTGTGCAGCTGGATCAGATCGACCCGGTCGACGCCCAGCCGCTCCAGGGAGCGCTCGAGGCTGGCCCGGGCCCCGTCGGCGGTGCGGTCGCCGGTCTTGGTCGCGAGGAAGAACCGCCCGGGGTGGGCCGCCAGCCAGGGTGCCACCCGCAGCTCGGCGTCGCCGTAGGAGGCGGCCACGTCGATGTGGTTGACGCCGAACTCCAACAAGTGGGGCAGCAGCTCGTCGGCCCGCTCCTGGCGCATACGGGACAGGGCGGCGGCGCCGAACACGACCCGACTGCTCTCGTGGCCGGTCCGGCCGAAGGTGGTGTGCTCGATCACCCTCGGCACGCTACCGGTCGGGCGGCCACGTAGCCTCGAGGGTCCACACCTTTCAGGAGGCTTCCCGATGGTCACCGCCCAGCTCGAGTACAAGCCGGAAGAGCTGCTCGCCGACCCGCCCTACGCCGAGCCGCTGCGAGCGGGCGGCGTCCTGTGCCACGGCGGCTACCTCGCCGACGGGACGTATCTACCGCCCCGCACCGCGGGCCGGGTACCCGCCATCCGGGCGTGGCAGGAGAAGCACACGGAGGACTTCGCCACCCCGATCCTCGACGCGCCACTGGCCAGCTGGCCCGGCAACTACCCCAACCTGGCCCAGGCCCGGCTGCTGCTGCGCCACGGGATCCGTGAGCCCATCATCGCCCAGCTGACCCGGATCGGGACGGTCGAGGGGTTCGGGGCCAACATCCGCCATCTGGCTCCCGACGACATGCAGCGGCACTTCGTCGACGACATCCGCGGCACCGCCACCGCCCACCTGGGGCAGGGCCTGGTCGAGGCCCACGCCCGGGACGAAGCGGGCTGGGACGACCGGGCCGGGCACAACACCATGTGGTTCGCCGTGCGCGACATCGCCTTCGAGCACCCGCGGCCCGGCGACATGACCGAGCGCCTGCTCGAACGGCTGGGGTTCGGGTCCCCGGCGGCCACCGACGAGGAGCGGGTGGCCCGGTTCGACGCCAGCCGCTCCTTCCCGGATCTCGACACCGGGCTGGAGATGCTGCTGACGACCATGACCCGGGTGCTGTTCATCGAGATCAAGGCCTTCCACGTCTTCGCCTGGGCCGAGTCGCTGCTCTCCGACCGGGATCTGGTGGCCGGGGAGGGAGAGGCGGCCCGCCTGGTCGCCTGCATCCGGGCCGACGAGACGCCCCATGTCGAGTACCTGCGCACCGCCCTCACCGAGATGCGGGACCGCACCTTCGTCACCGTGGACGGCGGGCGCCGCTCCGGGCGCGAGGTCATCGGCACCCTGTGGGACCGCCTCCTGGCCGAGTCCATGGGCACCGTAGAGGAGGCCAACCGCGGCTCGTTCCGCAAGGAGCTGGGTCGAGCCCTGGAGGGCCGCCGCGGGGCGACCGACCTCCTGGAGGAGTTCGACGCCATCGGGGACTGGAAGCCGTCAGAAGCGGCCTGAGCGGCGACCGCCGTCTCGACGCGGAAGCGCTGCCTCGGCCCGGGAGCATGAACCGGGCGGGCAGCGCTTCCTGGGTTCCAGCGGGGGCTCGGAGGGCACGGTCGACGGTTTCTACTCGCCCACGCGGGCGGTGCCCTGGTGATCATGCGTCTTTGCGACGGTCACCCGATGCCAAACAGAAGCCGGCGTTTGCAGCTTCCCGGTCACTCCGGGCCCCTGCTGGAGATCCTGTTGTCAAGTGGCTACACCCGAGAGCGTACGCCCGCCCGCGGCGTCGGCATAGAGCCGAAGGTCGGTTCCCCGCGACGGCTCGCACTAGGTTGACCGGCCGTGCTGGCCTTGCTCTTCCCCGGCCAGGGCTCCCAGAGGCCGCAGATGGGGGCACCCTGGACCGATCACCCGGCGTGGGCCGTGGTCGACCGCCTGTCCGATGCCACCGGCCGCGACGTGGCCGAGCTGCTCACCGGTGCCGACGCCGAGACGCTGCGGGCCACCCGCAACGCCCAGCTGGCCGCCTTCGCCCTCAGCCTGGTGATCCTCTACGCCGCCCGCTCCAGCGGGCTCGAGTATGTCCCGGTGGCGGCCGTGGCAGGTCACAGCCTGGGCGAGTACACCGCCCTGGTGGCGGCCGGCGCCATCCCGGCCGAAGCCGGATCCCGGCTGGTGGCGGCCCGGGGCGACGCCATGCAGGAAGCGGCCGACGCCGCGCCGGGCACCATGGCGGCCGTCCTGGGTCTCGACCCCGACCTCGTCGCCAGTGCCTGTGCCGGCGTGGAGGGGGCGTGGCCGGCCAACGACAACGCGCCCGGCCAGGTCGTGATCGCCGGCACACCGGCCGGAGTGGAGCAGGCGGCCGAGGCGGCCAAGGCTCTCGGCGCCAAGCGGATCATGCCTCTGGTCGTGGGCGGGGCCTTCCACTCCCCTCTCATGGCGCCCGCTCAGCGCCGCCTTGACGCCGCCCTGTCCGCCGCCCACTTCCACGACGCCACCGTGGACGTGGTGGCCAACGTCGACGCGTCGGCCCACCGGGACGGCTTCACCGACCTGCTGTCGCGCCAGCTGGTGTCGCCCGTGCGGTGGCGGGAATCGCTGGGCACGCTGGCTTCCGCCGGCGTCACCCACTTCCTGGAGCTGGGCCCGGGCACGGAGCTGTCCGGGATGGTCAAGCGCACGGTGGAGGGATCGGTGCGGGCCAACGTGGCCGCACCAGGGGACCTCGACGGCCTGATGGCGTTCCTCGAGGGTGCCCGGGCCTAGCCGACCAGCTGGTCGCGCAGGTTGCGCTTGAGCACCTTGCCGGCCGGGTTGCGGGGCAGCTCCCCGTCGTAGAACCACACCTTGACCGGCACCTTGAAGGCAGCCAGGTGGGAGCCGACGAACTGCTGCAGGTCGTGCTCCGTGGCCGCCGCGCCAGGCAGCAGCGCCACCACGGCGCCCACCTCCTC
>DATGAX010000335.1:0-12111 GCA_035312965.1 Acidimicrobiales bacterium | reverse complement strand
GACTTGCTGCTGCTGCACGCGGCCAACGACAGGCCGGCCACGCCGGCCAGACAGGCCAGCGCGGCCCGACGCTTCGTGAGTATCACGGTCTGTGTTCCCCCTTGTTGGTGGTCATTGCTCGGTGTCGGTGCCGAGGTACAGCGCACCGGCGGCCGCACCGATCTCGGCCGGCGTGCCCTCCATCTCGATCCGCCCCTGGATCATCACCGCGGCCCGCTCGGCCACCGCCAGGGCGGTGGCGGCGAACTGCTCGACGAGCA
Organism: Acidimicrobiales bacterium; assembly: GCA_035312965.1. Lineage (GTDB taxonomy): Bacteria > Actinomycetota > Acidimicrobiia > Acidimicrobiales > Palsa-688 > JAKCDU01. Next base: position 11,851 of record DATGAX010000335.1, on the reverse strand, counting down.
GGATGGCGAACCCCTCTCGGGCGATCTGGCCCACGATCTCGTACAGCTCGGCCACGATCAAAGGGGCCAGACCCATCGAGATCTCGTCCAGCAGGAGCAGCTTCGGGCTGGTCGAGAGTGCCCTCGACATGGCGAGCATCTGCTGCTCGCCGCCGGAGAGCGTGCCCGCCATCTGGTGGCGGCGCTCGGCCAAGCGGGGGAAGCGCCCGAACGCGGCGTCTTCGACCTCGGAGCGGCGCAGCCCACCACGGAACGTCCACATCCGCAGATGCTCGGCCACGCTGAGGTTCGGGAACACCCCGCGGCCCTCAGGCACACTGCAGATGCCGGCGCGGGCCAGCCGTTCGGGCGACTGCCCGGTCACGTCGTAGCCGTCGACCAGCACCCGGCCGGCCACGGGGTGGAGACGTCCGCTGACCACGCGCAGAGTCGTGCTCTTGCCCGCACCGTTGGGGCCGAGCAGCGCGAAGACCTGCCCCGGGGCGATGGTGAGCTCGACCCCCCGGAGGACCTCGACCCGCTCGTAGGCGGCGTGGATCCCCTCCAACCGGAGCGCCGGCGCGCCGGCAACGACCGGTCGCTCGCGCTCCCGGCGGCGGGCCAGGGTCAGGCTCACGCCCCGGCCCCAGTCGCGACGGGTGCACCCAGGTAAGCGGACTGCACGTCCGGGTTGGCCTTGATCTCGTCGGGCATGCCGCTGGCGATGAGGCTCCCGAAGCTCAGCACGTAGATCGTCCGGCAGAGACGCATGACCATCTCCATGTCGTGCTCCACGAGGAGGACGGCCAGGCCGTCGGCGGCCAGCTCCTCCAGGAGATCCCCGAGGCGGGCGCTCTCGGCCGAGTCGAGCCCGGAGAAGGGCTCGTCCAGGAGGAGCAGCTTCGGCTGGCAGGCCAGCGCCCGAGCCAACTCGAGCAGGCGGGCCAGACCGGTGGGCAGCACGTCGGCCTGCCGATCGGCGACATGGGCGATGCCGACCCGATCGAGCAGTCCAGCCGCGGCCCGGCGGGCCGCCTGGCCGTGGACTCCGGTGTTCTCCACCCCGACCAGGACGTTGTCCAGGGTGGTCAGCGAGCCGAACACCTCGAGACGCTGGAAGGTGCGGCCCAGACCCATGCGGGCCCGATCCTTCGGGCCCTTCCCGGTGACGTCCACCCCGCCGAGCATCACCCGGCCGCGTACCGGCTTCTGCAGCCCGGTGACCACGTTGAAGAGCGTGGTCTTACCCGCCCCGTTCGGGCCGATCAGCCCGGTGATCTGACCGGGTACCACATCCAGGCTCACGTCGACGAGAGCACGCACGCCGCCGAAGGCGACGGTCACTTCTTCAACCCGCAACATGCGTCAGCCTCCCGTCGACGGGCGCGCCGGCGTCGATCCCGGCCAGGACCTCCGGAGTGCGCGGGCCGCGCCGGTCCCGCCACATCTGCAACGGCGTGTTGCCGCCGAAGGTGCCCTCAGGGTTCTGGGACACCCCGACCGCGGCCAGCCCGACGAGCAGCCCGAAGGCCTCCCTCGGAGTGGTCAGATGCTTCTGCAACAGCGGGCTGAGGGCGTACGCCACCCCGCCGAGCAGCATTCCGCCGGTGGTCCGGATCCCCCATACGACGGCGAGCAGCAGGAGGGTGAGGGAGAAGATGAACTGGAAGTCGTTGGGTCCGACCTGGGTCTGCGCCCCGCCGTAGAGGGCGCCGCCCAGCCCGGCGATGGCGGCCGATGTGGTGAACACGGCGAGCTTGGTCCTGGTCATGTCCACCCCCAACGTGAGGCAGGCGCTGGGGCTGTCGTGGAGGGCCAGGAGGCGGCGTCCGAAGCGGGATCGGCGCGCCGCCAGGATCGAGACGGCGACGAGCACGAAGACGGTGGCCTCGGCGACCATGAACACCCGGTCCCCGCTGAGGTCGAGCCCTCCGAGCTTCGGCCGGGCCACGTACAAGTTGCTCGCCACACCGAAGAAGCGGACGTTGTTGAAGAAGTAGTTGTCCATGGCGATGGCGAAGGCGAGAGTGGCGAGCGCCAGATACAGACCCCGGAGACGCAGGGCGGGCAGCGCCACCAGCGCGCCGACCGCTCCGGCCAGGCCGATGGCGGCGAGGACGCCCAACAGCGAACCGTGGCTCCCCCCGACCTTCGACATGGCGTACGCCCCCAGTCCGGCGAAGGACAGCTGGCAGAGCGAGACCTGCCCGCCGTACCCCGTCAACAGGACGAGCGAAAGCATGACCACGCCGACCGCCAGGCCCTTCTGCGCGTAGCCGAGATTGTCGCCGTGGAGACCCTGAGCGACGACGGCCACAAGACCAACGAGGACGGCTCCCGCGATGAGCGACTCCGGCAGGGAGACCACGCGCGGCGCTCTGGCCCTGATGCGACGGGTGAGCGTGGCCCGCGGCTGGGGCAGCACGAGCATCACCAGCAGGAGGAACAGCATCGGGATGACCTGTACGAACTTGCTCCACCCGTCCCCGCTGGGCAGGTAGCCGAGCGCGTAGGAGTAGAGCAGCCCGAGGATGATGGCGCCGAGGAACGTCAGCGGGAGGCTTCTCAGGCGGCCCACCATGGCCGCCCCGTAGGCGCTCACGACGATCAGGGTCAGGCCCGTGATGTCCATGTACTGCTGGGGGGCGATGAGGATGGCGGCCAGGCTGGCGAGGGAGCATCCCATGGCCCATCCCAGCTGGGCGTAGCGGGTGGGGGTGGCGCCGGTCAGGGCGGCCAGGTCGCGGTCGTCGACCACGGCGCGGGTGGCGATCCCGGCCCGGGTGCGGATGAAGAAGAGGCGCAGCAGCCCGGCGCTGAGCACCGCCGCTCCGACCACGATGAGCTGCTGATAGGTCAGGTTGACCCCGCCGACCGACACCTGCTTGCCGTTGAAGAAGTTGGGGATGATGTGGGTGACCTGCGGGTCTCCCCAGCTCGGGATGGCGTTGGCCCCCGCGATCCCCAGCACCAGTAGGGCGATCGTGACGGTCAGCTTGGCCTCGAGACCGGCGTTCTCCAGGCGCCGTACGACCACCAGCTCGAGCACGGCTCCTATGAGGGGGGCGAACAGCAGGACGGAAACGAGCAACGCGACCAGCCCCGGCCAGTGCCATACCTGGGTGAGCTCCCAGTAGAAATAAGCGCCGAACATCCCGATGGCACCCTGGGCGAAGTTGAAGATGCCGGACGTCGTATATGTGACGACCAGGCCCATAGCGGCGAGGGCGTATACGCACCCCCAGGTGGCGATGCCGGCAACGGTTAGCGATATGAACTGGTTCATGGCCGGCTGGCGGTCCCCCCGAGACGGTTCTAAGCGGCCTTCAACCTATCGAATCAGATTCGGTCCATGAACTCCACGCGGCCCAAGTTTCGCTCAACGTTCCATTGGATGAAATCGAAATGGAAAGTCCCGCCAATCGGTCAAAAAGGATCTATCACTCGGCGCCGGTCTGGCCCCGTCCGCGGGCAATCACCCCGGGAACCCGGTCGGCGATGCCGGCCGACTGCCCGCTGCGCCGCCACTCCCGGGCCGCTTGGAGCTCGAGATCCAGGCCCGAGCCCGTGACATCGGCCTCGATCCGCCGGTACGACTCGCGCAACGCCATGACGGCGGGGCGATGGTTGGCGGCGATCGTCGCGGCCAGGCGGCGGGCCGTCGCCAGCAGGTCCTCGTGGGCGACCACCTCCGTCACCAGCCCCGCCTCGAGGGCGCGGCGGGCGTCGACGAAGTCACCGGTGAAGCTCATGCGCCGAGCCATGGCGAAGCCCACCCTTTGCGGCAGGAGGACGCTGAGCCCCCAGCCCGGGAGTATCCCGACACGGGCGTGGGTGTCGGCGAACACGGCCCTTTCCGAGGCGATCAAGAAGTCGCAGTTGAGGGCCAGCTCGAGTCCGCCGGTGATGGCCACCCCGTTGATGGCGCCGATCAGAGGCTGGCGCGTCGGCTTCCACGGAGAGTTGGGGGGGATTTCGGGGTCGGCGGTGTCGAGCAGGCGGGCGTCGGCGCTCAGCTCCTTGAGGTCGAGGCCGGCGCAGAAGGCCGGGTCGGCTCCCGTCAGGACGATGGCTCCGACGTCGGCGCGCCCACCGAGGTCGGCCATGGCGGACTGGAGGCCGAGAAGGAGCTCCCGGGACAGCGCGTTGCGGGCCTCGGGACGGTGCAGCGTGACGGTGGCCACGCCCTCCTCGATCGAGACCCGGAGCGGGCCGCTCTCCGTCACGTCCACGGCGTGGCCCGGTGGGGCCCGGCTCCCGGCGGGCCGGGAGGCCTGGGTGGGGCGACGCGCCGGGTGCGGCGGGCCATGACGGCGACGGTCACCGCGGCCACGGCAACCTGCAGCAAGAGGGTGCCGAACCAGTGCACGTGGAGCAGGTGCTGGCCGACGAAGCCACCGATGATGCTCCCGCAGAGACCGGCGCCGACGGTGGCCAGGAACCCGATCGGCTGGGTCCCGGGCACGAGCAGCCGGCCCAGGCACCCGAGCACCAGCCCGACGACGATCGTCGAGATCAGCGCCCAGAACGCGAGGCCGATGAGGGGTAGCACCACGAAGAGGATGACCAGCACCGCGAATATGGCTAGGAGCACGGTGCAAAAGGTACCCCGCGCCGGCGCCCTGAGCGGCCGCGGCCGGTCAACGCATGATCCCGGTGTGGCCCAGCGAGTATTCGCCGGGCTGTGGCCAGACGGCCAGGCCGTGCGGTTGGTTGGGCACCGGGATCTTGGCGAGGAGCCGGCCGTCGACGAGGGATATGGCGTAGACGCAGGCGTTGTAACGGCCGGACACCCACAGCACCGTGCCGTCGGGTGACAGATTCCCCATGTCGGGGCTGCCTCCCCCGGCGATCGGCCAGGTCACTTTGAGCCGGTGAGCGGCCAGATCGATCACCGAGATGGACCCCGACCCGCGGTTGGTGACGTACATGTAGCGGCCGTCGCGTGAGACGTACAGCCCGTGGGCGTCGGCGCCCGTCGGGATGAAGCCGACGACCTGGAACGGCGCCGCCGTGATCTCGTAGACGCCGCCGCGGGCCATGTCGGCCGTGTAGAAGATCCGGCCCGCCGAGTCGAGCTTGACGTCCTGGGGGCTCGATCCGGGGATGGTGAGGTATCCGGCGACCCGGAGCGAATGGAGGTCGATCTTGACCATCTTCCCGGAGAACTCGCAGCTGAAGATGGCGTAGGACCCATCGACGGCGAAGTCGCCATGGTCCACGCCCCGGCAGTCGACGGGCACCTCCTTCTCGAGGGCGAAGGTGTGGGGGTCGCGGAAGGCGAGGATCTGCCGGGCTTCTTCTACCACGATGGCGTGGCGACCGTCGGGCGTGAAGTACATGTTGTACGGGTCGGTGACGGCGAAGTTCGGCCCCGCTCTGCGGCCGGTGTGGGGGTCGATGGGAGTCAGCGAGTTGCCCAGGTCGTTGGCCGCGTACAACGTCCTCAGATCCCATGCGGGCACTACGTGCTGGGGGCCCAGGCCGGTCTGGTACCGGTCGACCACGCTGAGGGTCTTCGGGTCGATGACGTCGACGTCCTCGCCGGCGCTCTCGGGGACGTAGATCAGATACGGGTCGTCGGCATCTACCGGCGAGAAGTGATTGGGAGCGTCGTTGGCGTAGATGTCGCCGGGCCGGCCGGGGAGGGTGGTGCTGGGCGGGGCCGGCGAGGCGACCTGGTCCGTCGCCGCGCTGGTGGACGGTCCGCCGCCACCGGACTGCCGGGCGCTCTGGCAGCCGGCGGCCGACGCCGCCAGGGCAATGGATAGGACGGCCACCGCCCTGCGCCAACCGGGCATCGGTACGTTTCTTCCCACAACGACGACCGTACCGGCCCGGACAAAGGGCGCCGACCACCGCGGTCCACCACTCACGGGGCCGGTGTCCCGAACCAGACTTCGGACCGGTCGGCTCCGGCCACGGAGACGACCATTGATCGCCCGCTGGCGGCGACCCGGACGGAGTCGATCTGGAAGGGCACCGTCCCGGGCAGCAGGGCGACGGAAGGGCGGTCGAGGATGCCACGCCGGTAGCGCAACGTCCACAAGGCCGCCCGCGGGCCCGACGCGCCGCCGACGAGGACCCGATCCCCGTCGACTTGGAGAGACATCGGTGTGCCGGGGCCACCGGGCAGACGGAACGGGTCGGACAGGCGGAGATCGGCACCCAGGGTCCACAGCTCGGCCCGGGGCCGGCCCTCGATCGATTCCGTCCCGGCGATCAACCAGCCGGAATCGGTGGCCGTGACGGCGTCGAACGTCGACGAACCGGGCGGCGACGACAGAGGGACCCGCTCCCACCTGGCTCCGGTGCCCGACCACCATGCCGCAGCGATTCTGGCCAGCGGGTCGGCCGGGATCGGCACGTCGGAGGTGGCAACGAGGAGCGCGCCGTTCGGACCGTCGGCCACCCCGCTGACCAGTGGGGTTTCTCCCGGACCCGGCTCGAAAGCCGGGTCCGTGGCATCGTGGAGCCACTGATGGCCGTCGACCGATCGCCAGATCGAGGGTTCGGCCCGGCCTCGTGGATCGGTCCAGGTGCCACCGACGAACCAGCCATGTGGGCCCGAGCTCAGCCCTCCGAAGCCGACGATGTCGGGGCCGCCGAAGAACTCGCGACTCTCCAGGACCTCCCGCCACACCGGAGTAGGCACCGGCGACGCCGTCCATACCGACGGGCGGGGGTAATTCTCGGTGGGGCTGCGGCGGAAGCCGAACGCGACGAGGACCGAGCGTCCCGGCGCGATCCCGTAGATCGTCTCGTTGGGTCCGTCACGGCCGGGGACCGGCGCGACCGCCTCGAGGGTCCACGGGCCCTGCGGCAGCGGCGCCCGCCAGATGGACACCTGCTGGGAACCCCCCGCGCCGTCGATGACGCCGCCCGCCCGCCACGGGGCGCCGCCCATCCCGGCCACGACCGTCTCGACGAGGGGGACGCCGCCGGTCGACCCCGCGAACGCGGCCGGGGGCACGGGATGCCACCGGGGCTGGCCCGATGCCGTCGAGCAGGCACCAGCCCCGCCCAGAGCGGCAGCGGCCAGGAGCCTGGCCACCCGGCGGGGTGTCAGGGCATGGTGGCGCGTACCAGCCGACCCGGCCGGTCGCCGGTCGCCTCGTCGCGTTCGCGCACCACGACGCCCGACTTTACGGTGGCGAGGTAGCCGCTGGCTCTCTGCACCAGCCGGCGGCCGGCGGCCGGCAGGTCGTGGGCCATGCGAACCTCGCCGAGCCGGAGGCCTTCGAAGTCGATGACGTTGATGTCGGCCAGCAGTCCCGGCTCGAGGCGACCACGATCGTTGAATCCGAACAGTCGGGCCGTCTGGGCGGTCTGCATCTGGACCGCCTGCTCGAGGGCGAGCCGCTCCCCCCGGCTGCGGTCGCGCACCCAGTGAGTCAGCATGAACGTGGGCATGCTGCCGTCGCAGATGATCCCCACGTGGGCCCCGCCGTCGGCCAGACCGAGGACGGTGGACGGATGGGTGATCATCTCCCGCAGGGCGTCGAAGTTGCGGTCCGTGTACCCGAGCAACGGGGCGTACAGCAGCTCGTGGCCGCCCCGTTCCATCATGAGGTCGTAGGCGACCTCGAGCGGGGGGCGGCCCTGACGCCCGGCGAGGGCGGCCACGCTCAGCTCGGGCGCCGGCTCGTAGTCGGGAGGATCGCCGAGCTGGTAGAGGTTGCCGATGTTGGCGTGGAGCACCGCGATGAAGGGGTTCGTGAACGACAGCGGCTCGTCCAGGAGCGCCCGCCTGACCTGGGGGTCGCGGAGTCGCTCGAGGCGCGCCTCGATGGGAAGGTCGGCCAGCGGCTGGTAGGCCTGGTGACCGCTGAAGAGGTGATAGCTGGATTCCCATCCGACCATGAGCGAGGCCGGCTTGCCCGCCACCTGAGGCACCAGCCAGGCCCCGTCTCTGTTCTGCTCCAGACCGAGGTCGATGGCGCGGCGCCAGGCTCCGGGGGTGAACGGAGTGTCGAGGACCATGTAGGTCACCGGCACCCGGGCCTGCCGGGAGATCTCGGCCATCCAGGCCAGCTCGGCCTCGGCGCCGGGGCCGAACACGTGCTCACTGGCGACGGAGAACACCCGCCGGCCCGCCCCGCCCAACGCCCGGCCGATGGCGATCAGCTCGTCCGCCTTGGCGAAGGTGCCCGCCGCCGGCTGCCCGTCCTTGGCCATGTGGACGAGGGTGCGGGTGGTCGAGATCCCGACCGCTCCCGCCTCGACCGCCTCGCGGGCCAGCTTGGCCATGAGCTGGATCTCCTCGCCGGAGGGTTCCGCATTGTTCCGGTCACAGCCCATCACGTAGGCCCGGATCGCGCCGTGGGCCACCATGGCGGCCACGTCGAGGACGCGGGGCATGCGCTCCACCTCGTCGAGGTACTCCGGGAAGCTCTCCCACTCCCAGCTCATGCCCTCGGCCAGGGCGGTACCGGGGATGTCCTCGACGCCCTCCATCAGCTGGATCAGCCAGTCCCGCTCGGTACCGCGGGCCGGAGCGAACCCGACCCCGCAGTTGCCGACCACCACGGTCGTCACGCCGTGCCAGCCCGACGGGCTGACCTCGGGATCCCAGGTGACCTGGCCGTCGTAGTGGGTGTGCACGTCGACCCAGCCCGGGGTGACCACGGCTCCGGACGCGTCGATCTCCCGCCGGGCCGAGCCGTCGACCCGGCCGACTTCGACGATGCGATCGCCGTCGACGGCCACGTCGGCCGATACGGCCGGTCGGCCGGTGCCGTCGACCACTTTTCCGCCCCGGATGATCAGGTCGTACATGTCGCTCCTATCGGTTCGGTCAGGCGGCCGACGAAGCCGCCTGCAACAGATCCTCCCGGCTCGGGCCGCTGCGGCCGGCCGGTATCTCTGGCGGGTTGGCCACCAATTGCAGTAGGCGCCCGGCGAACTCCGGGTCGCTGAACAACTGCTGCGGGGTGACCAGCAGATGCAGCAGCCGGGCGAATCCCCCGATGACGACGGGATCGTCGATCAGCCCGGCCCCAGCCGCGACGAGCACGGCCAGCACGTCGGGCTGGCCGGCGGTGGACGGCCCTTTTTCCCCTGAGTCACCCTGCCGCATGGCGAGACGGGCCTGGTCCATCATCACTGCGCTGTGGAACCAGGGCTCCACCTGATCGCGGCACGATGCCTCGTACGCGCCGGCCCGGGCCACCGCATCCGCGGGGTGAGCCGCCACGGCATCGGCGAGCAGGCCGGCCATCACGAACGCCAGGGAACACCCCCGCCCGTAGGCCGGATTGGTGCACGTGTGGGCGTCGCCCACGGCGTGGAAGCCGGTCACCACCGGCCGGCCGGAGGCGTCCGTGAAGTGGCGCAGCCGGTTGACCAGTCCGGCCATCGGCTCGGACGACCTCAAAGGCCGCACCGCCGGATCCCGCATGCCGTCGGCCAGGCCGGGCAGCATCGAGGCCACCCGGTCGAACCCCCCGTCGTCGAGGAGGCAGGCCCTCAGCTCCCGGTCGTCGGGAGGCAACCCCACCGCCACCGCCAGAGTGTCGGCGTCGGCCGGAACCACCAGGTAGGACATGTAACCGAGGTCCTTGAGCAGGCCGTTGGCCTCCATCGTGAACCCGGGCGCCCGGTACCAGCGCGTGATGTAGACGAGGGCGCTCTCCACGAGCTCCTCCGCCACGGTGATCCCCGCAGGTGCCAGCCACGCTCCGATGTCGGGGCGCCGCCCGGTGGCGGCTACGACCGAACCCGGGATCCGCGACCCGTCGTCCAGGCGGGCGCCCACCACGTGAGCTCCGTCGGCGTCGACCCCGATCACCTTGCGACCGGGCCGCACCTCGACGCCGCGCTCCGCCCCGATGGCCCGGCGCATGACCCACTCGACCGTCGAGCGGCGGGCCAGCAGCATGGCCACGTCCTCGAGGCCCTCCACCGGCGGGCGGGTCAGCTGGGCCCCGGCTTCGAGCAGATCGTCGAGCACGTCCGGGAAGCGGGCTTGCATCTCCTGCACCATCCGGGCGAGAAAGGCGTGCAGGAAGTGCGACTGCGGCACCCCAGGACGCTCCAACGCGAACGCCTCTTCGGGACCGGCCACCTCCGCAACCACGTCCCGCTCCACCATCGTCACGTCCGCCCCGAGGCGAGCCAGCGCCAGAGCCGACGCCATGCCGCCGATGCTCCCACCGGCGACCACGAACCTCTCGCCCGCCACGCCCATACAGGTCAAAAGCTAATAGTTGGACACACCCGTAGTCAACTCTCCCGGCGAGCCATCCGGACGGTGCGGCGGGCCCGGTCCCGGCCGACCGTGGCGGTGGCCTCGGCCAGGGCCAGAAGCACGTCCGTGCCGTCCCGGGCCAAGTCCTCGACCGTGCCCCCGAGCTCACCGTCGATCCACGCCACGAACAGCTCGGCCAGCCCTCCGGCCATGAAGCGGGCCGAGACGGCGGCCAACCGGTCGCCGGGCGGAGGACGGCCGTACGTGCGATAGGCGTCCGCCTCGATCATGGCGGAGACGCGATGCAGCATCTGGATCCGGCGCTGGTTGAGATCCTCGTTGCCGACCGCCTGGATCGTCAGGATCCGGACCAGCTCCGTCTGCTGTCGGAACACCTCGGCGCAGGCCTCCATCACCGCCTCGACCCGCGCCCGGGGGTCGTCCCCGGCGGCGTCGGCGGCCTGGGTGATGTGGTCCACGAATCGGGCCGACAGGAGGTCGAACACCGCCACGAGCAGAGCGGCGATGCTGTCGAAGCTCTCGTAGAAGTAGCGACTGTGCAATCCCGTACGGGCGCACACGGCCCGGACCGTGGTCCCCCCGAGACCCTCGGTGGAGAGGAGCTCGATGGCGGCTTCGATGATGCGTTCACGGCGTTCCGCGGTGCGGGCGTCGGGCTCCACGCCGCGCCACTTGCGCCGGACCGGCCCGCCCTCGTCGGCGGCCTCGGGGGTGCCCTGCGCCATGGCGCACCACCGTAGGCCAACAGGGGCTAGCGGTACTCTTCGCGCTCCGTTGCCGGCATCTCGTCGACGCCCGCCGGATCCGACCCGTGCGAAGCCGGGCCCGGGCCGGTCGACCGGTCGACGTCGGACGTAGCCTCCCGGTCCGCGCTCCGGTGGGGGCGGATCTTCCCCCGATCCTCCGGCTCGGCCGGCGTGAGCTGATCTCTGTCCTTGGCCATGGATCTCGTATACCCCGCCGGCGGTGGCCGGATCATTCCGGTACGGCCCGTCCGCCCTCTCCCGGAGGCCGGGTAGCGAGAGCCCGAGAGCGGAATCGAACCGCTGACCTACGCATTACGAGTGCGTTGCTCTGCCGGCTGAGCTACTCGGGCGCCGGGGCCTCGTGGCGGAGGCCGTCTGCGCGGTCATCTTACGGTGACGGCGGGGGGCCAACAAACGGGTGACCACCCACCGCGGGCTACGTTCGCTCGGAGCTCCCGGTCCGCAGCTCCAGCCCGGCCGCCCGGTAGATGGCGTCGATGACCGACATGTTGGCCACGGACCACTCGGGGTCGGTGAGTACCGGCTGGCCGTCGCGGACGGCGGCGACGAAATGCTCGAGCTGGTACTCGTAGGTCGGCCGCCCCCTGACCCTTTCCCGCCGGGTGCCGCCCGAGCCGCGCACGATGAGCTGGTTGAAGAAGTGCGGAGCGACCGGGTTGATGGCGGTCACCTCGCCGCGGTCGCCTTTCACGCGGGCGACCATGCGGAGTATCTGCGAGGACCACATGCCCGCTGTCACCCGCCCTGTCACATCGCCGGCGAAGCGCAGCTCGGCCTGCATCCACCGGTCCACCCCGGGTGTGCGCTGCCTGGCCTCGGCCGACACCACCTCGGGCTCGTCGCCGCCGCCCACCAGCCTGACCATGTGGATGGCGTAGCACCCCGCGTCCATCGT
>DATGAX010000334.1:0-2031 GCA_035312965.1 Acidimicrobiales bacterium | reverse complement strand
GCCCCACCCGGCCACGGCACGTCCTCGGTACGCGACTTTGTCAACCTCGGGGTGGGTCAGGCCTACTCGATCGTGGGCCTGGGACCTCTCAACCCGCCCCAAGGGGTGCCGGTGACCCTCACCGTGACGGTCAGCCCGCCGGCCGGGTCGCTGATCCCGCCCGTCTCGCAGCCCATCGTGTTCCAGATGCCGGCTCCCCCTCCGCCGACCACGACGACGGTCACCCCGACGAGTACCACGACCAAGCCGGTGCCGACATCACCGACCACCTGAAGGAAGATTCACCAATCCCGAGCGCAGTTCACCTCGTAGCACTCTGCAGATGACCGCCGACGCCGACGACGACACCCTTCTTGCCGGCATGGCGGCGGGAGACCGCTCGGCGGCCGCGACCTTCGTGCGCCGCCATGCCGCGGCGGTCACCGGCGTGGCGTTCCATGTGGTGCGGGACCGGGAGATGGCCGAGGACATCGCGCAGGAGACCTTCCTCCGGGCGTGGCGGGCGGCGGGGACCTTCGACGCCCGGCGCGGTACGGCCAAGGCCTGGCTCCTGTCGATCAGCCGCAACGCAGCCATCGACCTGGTCCGGGTCCGCCAGGCCGCGCCGCTCAGCCCGGTAGCCGTCACCGATCTCTTGTCGGCCCGGCCCGCCCTGGGCGCGGCGGACGACGAGCTCGTCGTCGAGGCGGAGGCCGAGGAAGTGCGGCGGGCCCTGGAACGCCTGCCCGAGGACCAGCGCCGGGCCTTGCTCCTCGCCGCGGTGGCCGGGCGCAGTGCGGCGGAGGTCGGAGAGATAGAAGGCATCCCGTTGGGCACGGCCAAGACCCGGATCCGGGCCGCGCTCACGAGGATGCGGGACTCCCTGGAGGTGGAAGCGCGCCGTGGTCTCTGATCTTTGTGCCGTGATGGAGGAAGAGGCGGCGTCGTTCGTCCTCGGGGACATGGCGGGCGGGCGCCGAGCCGAGGTCGTGGCCCATCTCGACTCCTGCCCGGCGTGCCGCCGGGAGGTGGCCGGGCTCAACGCCATCCTCGACTCCATCAGCGCCGCGACTGCGCCGGTGGCGCCCGGTCCCGGGTTCGTCCAGGCCGTCCTGGCCCGGGCCGACGCCGACCCGACGCTCGGCGCCGCTCCCGCCGCGCTCGACGGGGCGGGGGAATGGAGCGCCGGCCGGCTCCCGGTCACCGTGGTCATGCGGCGGCGGCGCACCCTCCTGTCCCTGACCGCGGCCGCCCTCCTCCTCGTGATCGCCGCCGTCGGCTCCGGTAGCTGGCTGCTTTACGGGCTGGCCGTGGCGGCCGCCCTCCTCGACGCCGCCTACCTGTCGCTCGTCATCGCCGTCACCCACACCAGGGCCCGGGCCGAGCTGGCCGACCGGCGACCGGTGGACGAGCTGTGGTGGCGGGGGGCCGAACCGGTCGCCAACCCGGCGCCCCCCTTCGAACCGGCACCCGAGGCGGCCGTCGTCTCGGTGGACGACGCGGCGCTGCTGCGCTTCCTCGTCTCCTACTTCACCGGCTGGCTCCTCACCCCGGTCGTGGCCGTCATCTGGTTGCTGCGGGGCGACCTCACCGGGCTCGAGCAGTCGCCCGTCCTGGCCCGCATCGTCTCCCTCCAGCGCCAGGGCCGGGCCCAGTCGCTGCGGCTGCTGGCCGCCGGCGCCACAACCGTCGCGGTGGCCGGCGGTGGTACGGCCGTGACCTTCTTCACCGGTGCCGGGGTAGCGGCGGCGGCCACGCCCGGCGCCACCTACACCGTGCACGCCGGCGACACCCTGTCGGGGATCGCCCAGCGCTACGGCCTACCGGTCGGCTACCTGGCTCAGCTCAACGGCATCTCCGACCCCAACTTCGTCCTCCCCGGGGAGGTCATACGCCTGGGCGGCTCCGGAGTCCCCGCCGGAAGGGCATCGGGGGCGGCCGCCACCTACACGGTCCGGGCCGGCGACACCCTCGACGTCATCGCGGCGCGCTACTCCACCACGGCGGAGGCTCTGGCCGGGGCCAACCACATCGCCGACCCCAACTTCATCC
>DATGAX010000333.1:0-4342 GCA_035312965.1 Acidimicrobiales bacterium | reverse complement strand
TGATCGGGGTGGACCCGAGGAAGTTCTCCTGGACGGCGGCTCCCACCGGGCCGGGGAGCACCGACGGTTGGGCCGGGCTGATGGGCAGGACCATCAACGGCCGCACCGTCGGGTAGGCCGATCCCGGGCCGCCGATCGCCTCCATGATCTCGACCATCTTCGTCTGGTAGTAGTCCGAGGCGGCGATCTCGTACTCGTGGCTCTTGTACGTGATCCGCGGCACGGGCTGCCCCCACACGTCGACGATCAGCGGGTCGAGGTCGACGTAGTTTGATATCTGGGGCATGTCCTCGCCCTGCATCGTGAACGTCGTCAAGTGGTCGACGAACGGCGCCAGCGCCATCAGCTCCTTGTGGGCCTGCCCGGAGAGGAACGAAGCGAACTCCTCCGCCTGGCTGACCGGGTTGAGGTTGCCGCCGATCTCCAGGATCCCGCCCCGCGGCACGGTGGGGTCGAATTGCGCCTCGGTCGGTCCGGCCCCGGCGAAGGCGTCGAGGGTGTGCGTGCTGGTGCGGCCCCGGTAGGAGTGGATGGGCTGGTTGACGATGGTGACGGCCGCCGTCTGGAGGTGGAACATGATGTTGCGACCGAGCAGGCCGCTCGGCTCGTTGCCGGTCGGCTGGGCCGACGAGATGTTGGCCTCGACCGGCCGGGCGGTGCCGATCCCGGAGAGGAAGGACAGGCGGGCCGCCTCGATCGGGGTGTTGGCCAGCACGACCAGATCGCCGAGCACCTGCTGCGTCCGGCCGTTCGGGTCCAGGTACTGCACGCCCCGGGCGACGTAGCGCCCGGCCTTGGTCGCCGGGTCGTCATAGAGGATCGCGGTGACGTTGGCGCCGGTGACCAGCCGGACCCGCCCGGTCGCCAGCGCGTCGTTCAGGGGCCAGACGCCGCTGCTCTTGGCGCCGGAGGTGCACCCGTAGTTGAGGCAGTAGCCGCAGTCGTTGCAGGCCGGCCGCCCCCGGTACGGTCGTGACAGCACCGATGTCGGAACCGGTGCCGCGCTGTACCCGAGCCGGTCGGCGGCCTCGGCGGGCAGGAGGCTGCTCAACTGGGCCACTCCGGGCGGCATGGGATAGGGCGTGGACCGCGCCGACTCGTACGGGTTGGGGTTGATCACCGATCCGCCGGAGCGGTAGGCGGGGCCCTGGACGCCGATCACCTCCTCGGTGACGGCGTAGAAGGGCTCGAGCTGGTCGTACGACATGGGCCAGTCGGCGTACGTGGTGTTGGGGACGGCGGGCGAGTCGGCCGTGCCGCCCATGAGCGAGTTGGTGTTGAAGTCGACCTCGCGGTATCGGCGGGCCTTGGCGTCGTAGTGGACGGTCGCCCCGCCGACGGTGGTCGGCAGGTTGTTGACGTCACCGACGTAGGACCGGTCGCCGGCGTTGGTGTCGGCCCGGAAGGAACGGGGCTCCAGCAGCGGGTCCTGATTGATCGGCGCGGTACGGCTCTCCCAGCCGACCTCGTCGTTGGAGAACAGGTTGGTCACCTTGGCGTTCGGGCCGCCCAGGTTCTGGAAGAAGTTCTGGCCCTTCTCCAGCACGATGACGTCGAAGGCCCCGCTCTTGGCCAGAACCCTGGCCACGGTCCCCCCGGCGGCACCGCTTCCGACCACGATGGCCGTCTTGCGGGTGCTCAACTTCGATTCATCCCCTCCGCTTGGACATGGCCTCTTTGATCGGGGCCAGGTCGGATTCGGTCAACACCACTCCGCTCCCGTCGAGCGTCGACACCGGGCGGTACTCCCGGTAGCCCCCGAAGGGGACGAACACGCCATCGGCTGCTTCGGCCGAGCCCGGTGCGGCGCCGAAGCCGGAGTTCGGGCCGGCGCCCGGCCCGTACAGGTCGGGGTCGAACAGCGAGTTGCCCAGCGGCTGCGTATCACCGTCGAAGCCGATGGCCCGCCACTGCGCCGTACCCTCCAACCGGATCACCGTGGGATCGTCGTCCTGGTTGCGCCACGCATACTCGGGAATGCCGTAGGTCGCCTGGAAGGTGTGCAGTGTGACGATCGGAAAGAGCGCGGTGGCGGCGGGCGGCGGGGCGGGGGGCGAAGGCAGCGGGACGTTGCTCGTCACGGCGCCGAGCACCACGTTGCCGGCCAGGGCCAGCAGGAGGTCCTGCTCCTGGGGGCTGGCGAGCGCGAACGGCACGCCGAACGTGCACTTGGACCAGCCGTCGAAAGCGGCCAACCCGGCGTCGTAGGTCTTCTGCAGACCGATGGCCGGTGCCGGGGAGGGGATGAGGCCCGACTTGACCTGGCCGGCCCACGTGGCCGAGGCGCCCGCCGGAAGGGTGTCGAGGGCCGGGTCGCCCTCGACCTGGCTGCGCCACGACAGCAACTGGGCCGCGGTGAGCGGGAGGAAGTGGCCCTGCCCCGAGTCGGAGAGAAACTCGTCGGGCGGGTACCGGGAGCCGGCCGTCCCGTCCTCCTTTGGGAAGGGGTTGCGGCCGCTCCACCGCCCCTTGACCCAGATGGGCGGCTGGTCGGCCACGGAGGTCGGCAGGGCGAAGGCCGCGAGGAAGCGGTCGATGAACACCACCGCCTGGGCCTCGGTGGCGCCGGGATCGTCGACGGGGTCGGCTCCGGTGGGCACGATCCGGGCGCACAGCGCGGCGCAGGTATTCCACCGGGTGTCGTCGGCGAGGTAATACCGCACGCGCGATGTGCCCGACAGGGCCCGGGCCGACGACAGCAGGGACTCCAGTCCCGGGGGCACCGCTACCGTCGCTCCGGCCAGGACAGCGGCCTTGACGAACTGCCGGCGGGTCAGCATGCCCTGAACATTCGTTACGCGAAGTGTCCGATCCTGCTGAGAGGAGGTTCAGGACCTTTCGTCGTATATAACCCTCCGACTACCACCTGAAGGGGCAGAACTGATGCGTAGGTTGCGGGTTGCGGCAGCGTTGACGGCGGTATCGGCCGCCCTCGGCACCTGCGTGGTCGGGGCCGTACCCGCCATGGCGGCGGGCACATCGGTGACACCGGGAACGGTGACGCCCAACCCGGCGACGGCCGGATCCAACAGCACCTACACCGTCCCCTTCACCGCCACCACGGCCATCCCGACGGCCGGCACCATCACCTTGGTCGGGCCGGCCGAGACCGACTTCTCCGTGAGTTCGGCCTCGTACTCGATCGTGGTGGACCATTCGCATTCCGCCGCGGTCGCCTCTGTGGCCGTCAGCCCATCGGGTGGCAGCCCCACCAACAACCAGGTGCAGATCACGCTGGGCACGTCGAACGTCGCGGCCGGCGACCTGGTCACGGTGACCGCGGCCGAGACGACGAACCCGCAGGGAGCGGGGACCACCTACCAGCTGCAGGAGTCGACCTCGACGGACACCGTGCCGGCGTCGTCACCGGACTACGCCATCATGGCGTCGACCCCGGCCTCCATCAACGTGACCCAGGGTGACCAGCAGTCCGCCGAGGTGAACCACGCCTTCGGCACCTTGCTGGCGGCCCAGGTCCTGGACGCCTACCAGAACCCGGTCAACGGCGCCCAGGTGACGTTCGACGCCCCAGGCCCCCCCACGACCTCCTCGCCCAGCGGCACCTTCGCCGCCTGCCCCGACAACGTGGGGGGGGGCAGTCCCACTCCGGCCAACGACTGCATAACCCACACGAATTCGAGCGGGGTG
Source organism: Acidimicrobiales bacterium (assembly GCA_035312965.1). Taxonomy (GTDB): domain Bacteria; phylum Actinomycetota; class Acidimicrobiia; order Acidimicrobiales; family Palsa-688; genus JAKCDU01. The sequence continues at coordinate 694 of DATGAX010000333.1, read as the reverse complement.
GCGACGGCGTCGGTGTTCACCGCCAACTCCCATGCCAGCGCCACTTCCACGACCTACTACCCGGTCACCGCCACCGTGGCCACGGGAACCGGTCCGCAGCAGGCCACCTTCCACCTGGCCAACACGGCGACGCCGGTGCCCCAGGTGTCACCCGGTCCGGTGTCGGCCACGCCTTCGACCGAGGGCAGCACGGTCGCCGTCTACAAGCTCCACTTCGAGACCGACGACGCCATCCCGGACGGCAGCACGATCCTGTTCACGGCGCCGGCCGGCACCACCTTCCCGGCTCCCACCTGCGACCCGACCGGGGTGGTCGGGTGCTCACCGGCCGACTACAAGGTCACCTTCGGTGCCAGCTCGGGGAGCGACACCGCCAACACAGTCGCGGTGACCGGAGTCACGGTGACCGGCGGCAAGAGCGTCTCCATCCAGGTCGGGCCGGCGCTGCCGCCGGGCACGGCCATCGCCACCAAGCAGTTCGTCGAAGTGACCATCTCCGGCGTCGGCAACCCGACCGTCGCCAACCCGGCCTACTCGATCGCCGAATCGGACGGAGCCGACACCCAGGCGGTCGCCAGCGGCACCTATCCCATCACGCCCGGCCCGGCGGCGACCGTGACGGCGGTGTCGGGTCCCGGCGGGCCGGCCACCGTCCAGACGGCGTTCGCCCAGCCTCTGGTGGCGTTGGTCGAGG
>DATGAX010000332.1:0-3047 GCA_035312965.1 Acidimicrobiales bacterium | reverse complement strand
TTACACGGGCATTCGTGGTTCTGGCGGTCGCGTCGGCCGTCTCTGCCATCCCGAGCGCGCTGATGGCCCGTCGTCGCGGTGCTCTCCAGCTCGAGGTCGACAACATCGTTCCAGCCACCCTGGACGCGGCGGCCGGTTGACGTCTATGGACCCCCGCTTCTCGCCCGCCGCCGAGTCGTTCCGTGCGGAAGTCCGACGCTTCCTGGCTGACCACCTGCCGCCCGGCTGGAAGGGGATCGGCGCCATGCCCCGCGAGGAGGCGCTCGATTTCACCGAGCGCTGGCGGGCCAAGCTCTACGAGCACGGTCTGCTCGGCCTCAGCTGGCCGAAGGAGTACGGCGGCGGAGGTCGGTCCAAGGTCGAACAGGTGGTCCTGGTGGAGGAGTTCGCCCGGGCCGGCGTGCCGGCCATGGGACCGAACGACACGTTCAGCGTGAAGATGGTGGGCGGGGTACTTCTTGAATGGGGGACTGAAGACCAGAAGCAGACGTTCCTGCCCCGCATCCTCTCCGGCGAGGACCGGTGGTGCCAGGGCTACTCGGAGCCCGACGCCGGCTCAGACCTGGCCGGCTTGCGGACCACTGCGAGGAAGGAGGGTGACTGGTGGGTGTTGGAGGGGCAGAAGGTCTGGCAGACGAGAGCACGGGAGGCCAACTGGATATTCGCCTTGGCCCGCACCGATCCGGACGCCGCCAAACACCGAGGGCTCACCTTCTTCCTCGTACCTATGGAACAGGACGGCATCGAGGTCCGCCCCATCCGCATGATCGGAGGGGCGGCCGACTTCAACGCCGTCCACTTCGACGGCGCCCGTACTTCGGCTGCCAATGTGATCGGTGAGGTGAACGGCGGGTGGGCGGTCGCCAACAGCGTGCTTGGGCTCGAGCGGGGGGACGAGGCGGCCACCAACCCGGTCCAGTTCCGGGCCGAGTTCGACCGGCTAGTTATTTTGGCCTCCGAGGCGGGCCGTCTCGATGATCCGCGGATAAGAGATCGGCTCGCGGCTGCCTACGTCCGAGTCGAGATCATGCGCTTTCTCGGTTACCGCATCCTCACCGGAGTCCTCTCGACGGGCAAGATCGGGCCCGAGGCCTCGATATCGAAGCTGTACTGGTCCGAGTACCACCGCGATGTCACCCGCCTGGCTGTCGAAGTGATGGGCCCACGAGCCATGGTCTTGGAAGGCCGGCGCCCCGTGCGCGGGTACCGGGCCGACGACCCTGGTGCACCTAACAGCTCCGCCTCGTGGGTCGGCGCGCTCTACAACGGGGTCGCGGACACGATCTACGCCGGCACCTCGCAGATACAGAGGAACATCCTGGCCGAGCGCGTACTTGGGCTACCGAAAGGACCGGCCTGACCGGTCTGCTACCGAGGCGGACAACGCCGTTGACCCTTTGTTAGTGTCGAACGGGAAGGCCGACGGAATGGGAGATCACGGGATGAAGGACACGAAGATCGAGTGCGATTTGTACGAGGTGACCGACAGCTTCTTCGGCCACCCCTACGTCGATCTCGACGAATGGCGTGAGACGCCCTATCCGCACCGTCACGTGCACGGTGGTTTTGCGGATTGTGACACCCGTTTCACCTTCTCCTTCCCGGCCGAGGAGGATTGGCAAGGCCGGATGTATATGCCTCTGGAGGGCGCTCACGCCGGCCACGAGGACGTGTTCGGCGGCCCGATGGGTGAGCTCATCGGCGGCCTGGCCATGATGATGCGTCTCGGCGGATACATGGCCGAGTCGAACATGGGACACATCGGAGACGACATCGACCCGAAAGGGGGCGACGATCCCACCATCTACGGTTGGCGGGCCGCGGCCGAGGCGGGTCGCTTTTCGAAGCACGTAGCCAAGCAGGTCTACGGCGTCGAGCCCCATCACAGCTACGTGTGGGGTGGCAGCGGGGGAGGCCGGAGGTCACCATTGGTCTTGGAGAACGCCCCGGATGTGTTCGACGGGGCGCTGCCCTTCATGGGCGGCGGGGACGTCCGACCCTTCCCGGCCACCGAGCGCATCAAGGGTGCGCAAGTGATGAGCTTCGCCTGCATGTTCAATGTGCAGCGGCTGCTGAGGGACCCGGAAAAGTCGCTCCGACTGATTGACGCGATGCAGCCAGGCGGCAGCGGCGACCCCTTCGAGGGGCTGACCAGTCACGAGCGCGAGGAGCTGGCGAGCCTCTACAAGCAGGGTTTCCCGATCGGCGACGAGTTCATGATCTTCACTCCGATGGGCCAGATCTGGCTATGGACCTCGATCGCCGATCTCCTCGTCGATCAGGACCCGGAGTATTTCGAGGCATTCTGGACCCGGCCCGGCTACATCGGCCACGACCACCCGGAGCTGGTGACCGGCGATGTGATCGACGTGACCACCACTGTGGACCGGGTGGTCACGGCGAGGGATCTGATCACTGATCCCGCCTTCAGCGGCGACGAGTATCTGCTCATGCGCGTCATGGCCGGCATCATGGCCGGCGACGAGGCCACCCTCGATGCGCCCTACGCCATCCAGATCAAGGGTCTGCCGGAGGGATACCGGCTCGGGACCGGACTGAAGATGATCAGCGGCCAAGCCAAGGGCCGCCAGCTCTACTGCATCGGCACCGCCGGAGACCTGTTCGCAGGGGACGGACACGGCGAGGCCAACCTCGAACGGTTCCGGGGGGTGCAGGTGGGTGACGAGGTCCATGTGGACAACCGGAAGTTCCTGGCGTTCTGCTACTTCCACCGTCATCACGTGATGGAGGACGCCCAGTTCGACGCTTTGCGGGTCGCCGGCCGACCGATCTACCGGCAACATCCGGTGCCGCTCATGTCGCCTCTGATGGGCGTCTCCTATACCGGTCACTACGAGGGCAAGCTGCTGTGGATCCACCACACCCACGACTCGTCACTGTGGCCCTCCCAGGGCATCATCTACGAGGGGGCGGTTCACCAGAGCCAGGGCGCGGACGGAGCCGCGGCGCGCTACCGGCTCCAGTGGAGCGAGCACGCCGAACACGTCGGGCCCGCGGTGCTCCCGTCATCCTCCCTGCGGGCCAGC
>DATGAX010000331.1:0-2928 GCA_035312965.1 Acidimicrobiales bacterium | reverse complement strand
TCCTTCTTCTCGATGGTGGCATCCGACCGGTCCATCGCCGGGTTCATCTGGTTCGACCTCGACAAGGAGACGGACTGGCGGATCGCCAGCAGCCCGGACAGTCTGGCCGCCTTCCGGAGTGGCCTCTCGGGGTAGCCGGCGGCAGGATCCGGCCCCGGTCACGGCGAACTGTTCTTCGTGACACGTGTGCGGGCGTGGAGCGGGCGCCCATCGGTCCGGGCCGCGCTCGTGCTCCTCGCGGTGGCGGTGGCCTACCGCTATTCGCTGCGCACCCTGCTCGGGACGGTCGGGACCGACACGCCCCTCGCCTACCTCGGCCTGGCTCCCCTCATCGCTTTCGGGGTGGCCCTCATCCTGGGCCGCCCCGCCCCCGGCGCGGCGGGTTTCGAGGACCGGCACATCGACTACCTGGTCGGGCTGCCCCTCCTCGGTGCGTCCATCTTGATGACCGTCGTGCTGCCGGCCCGGATGTCGCTGCTGTTCTGGTACTACCGGGTCGACCTGCTGTCGCTCCCGCTGTTCGTGGCCGGTGTGGTGGCCATCCTCTTCGGCGCATCCACCCTGTGGCGCATCCGCTACGCGGTGGGCTTCCTTCTCCTGGCCTGGCCGGCGCCGTACAACTACGCCCTCGACCACGGGATGGGCAGCTTCAGCAACCTGACGCTGAGCGCGGTGCGGTGGCTGGTGCGCCTGATGCCGGTGGCCCGCCCGGTGCCGGGTGGCGACGGATCGGTGTTCGCCGTGCACCACGGGGCGTCCCACTTCAACCTCAGCGTGGCGTCGGCGTGCACCGGGGTGGACAGCTTCGTCGGCTTCCTGCTGGTGGGCCTGGCGGTGATGACCGTCCTGGACGGCGGGCGCGCCGGGAGGGTGCTGTGGATCGCGGCCGGCATGGTGGCGTCCTTCGCCCTCAACCTCCTGCGCCTGATGCTCATCTTCTGGGCCGGCTCGACCTACGGCCCCAAGGTGGCCCTGCAGGGGCTGCACCCGTTCCTCGGGCTGGTGCTGTTCTGCACCGGCGTGGCCGTCATGGTGCTGATCCTCGGCTGGTTCGGGCTCGAGGTGCGGGCCCGGCCGCCGCGGGTCGTGACGGCCGAAGGCGAACCCGTGCGGTGGCGCCTCTCCCACAGCGTGCGGCTGGCCGCCGGGGCGGTGGCGGTCGTGACCGCCGTGGTGGCTCTGGCCGACGGCGGCTTCGGCCGGTACGGCCCGGTGGCGACCAACCTGGGCACGCCCCGGCTGGTGTCGTTCACGGATGCCCCGATCCTCCCGGCCGGGTGGACCGTCACGCCGATCGCCCGCTACCCGTGGGGCTACCAGTACTTCGGATCCGGGGCGATCTGGAACCGCTACCAGTTCACGCCGCGTACCGCGGCGGCACCGAGCTTCGTGCTGGCCGACGTGATCAACACCGCCGACCTGCAGTCGTTCACGACCTACGACGTCGTCGCCTGCTACGACTACCACGGGTACGGGCTGTCCGACGAGAAGCGGGTGCCGCTCGGCGCCGGGGTGGAAGGGACGGAGCTGACCTTCACCGTGCCCAGCCTGCAGGGTCGGTGGAACGCCCTGTACTGGGTGTGGCCGGTCAAGGCCGGTTCGTCCGTCCGCTACGAGCGCATAGTGCTGCTCGATCCGGCCGGCACGGCGGCCCCGCCGTCCAGCCGGGCGTTCCTCGCGCAGTTCGGCCGCACTCTGATCAGCGACCGCACCGGCACGCCCGCCGGCGGGGCGGCGGCGTGAGCCGCCCGGGCGTCATGCTGCGGGTGGCCGGCGCGGCCGCCGTGCTGGCCGCGGTGGCCGTGGCGTGGCCTGGAGCTCCCTCGCCGGCGGAGGCGGCGGTGGTACCCGGCGGGTTCGGCATCGCTTCGATCTGCCCCACGCCGGTGGTGTCGTCGGTCCTGACCGGCGACGGCCAGCAGGCCGCCCCGCCGGGGGCAACCGTCTACATCCACGGCACCAACCTGAGCGCCTCGGTGTGCACCACCGGAGTCACGCTGGGTGGAGTCGCCGTCACCGCCGTTCCCGACCCGGCCGGGTTGCAGTTCGACATGCCGGCCGGCGCGGCCGGTGGCCCCCTCCAGGTCAAGCTGAGCGACGCGTTGGGCAACGCCGCGGCCAGCACCTCGGATCACGTCTTCGTGGCTCTGCCGGTGGTCGACCACCTCTCGCCCTCGAGCCCCGCCGCCGGCGCGCCGCTCGGCGCCACCGGCCACGGCTTCGCCCTCGCCGGCCTGCCCGGGGCGGCGGCCACCGTCTCGTACTGCGGCCGCCCGGCGCAGGCGGCGACCATCGAGAGCGACACGACCCTCCGCCTGCCCGGCCCGGCCGCCCCCTGCTCCGGTCCGGCGGTGCTCGCCTTCACCGCCACGTCGCTGTACGTGGGCGTCCCGGCCGGAACCGTCTCGATCGGGGCCGCCGCCCCCCCGCCCCCCACCTCGCCCCAGCCGGCATCCGAGCCGTCCGGTGGGGCCGGCGGCGGCGTCGCCGCTCCCCGCGGCGGTCCGGCGGCCCGCGGCGGTCCAGCGCCCCGCGCCGGGTCGGTCAGTGACCCGGGGGTAGGCCCTCACATCCTCGCCGCCGGCACCGTGACCAACCCGCCCGCGGCCGAGAGGGTGCCCATCCGGCCCACCGCCACGGGCGCCATTCGGCCGGCCTCGGTCCTCGGCGAGGCCCCCGGACCAGCCGTCGCCACCGTCGGCCCGGGCGCCGCGGCGGCGGCACCGCAAGCGGCGGCCACTTTGTCCCCTTCCACCGCGGTACCCGCATCCATCTCCCCGCGGCCGCGGCCGCTGCCCCTCCCGATGGCGATGATGGCGGCCACCCTCCTCGCCCTGGTGGCGGCCGCCTACGTTCTCACCCTCCAGAAGGGAGGCCGCTTACTCCTTCCTTCGGTCGACGCCCCCATCGTGTGGCGGGTCGGGGGTT
>DATGAX010000330.1:0-8826 GCA_035312965.1 Acidimicrobiales bacterium | reverse complement strand
CCCTCGCGCACCGAGCCCAACATGACATCGGCGCCGGCCTCGACGAAGCGCTCCCAATCGGCGGCGCCGATCCAGATGCGGGCGTTTTCGAAGATGGGTTGGGCGTCGGGGTCGACCAGCCAGCCGCAGTGGTCGATGTGGAGGTGAGAGATGACGATGTCGTCGACGCTGGAGGTGGATGATCCCGCTTTGGAGAGCTCTTTGAGCAGGGCGCCGCCTTCGAAGTTGTCGCCCGACATCTCTCCCAGGCCGGCGTCGACCAGCACCGTCCGCCCGGCGAGGCGGCCCTTTCGTATGAGGAAACAGCCGATGGGAAGGTGCATCTTCCCGTCAGGGGCTACGAGGTCCTCGTGCCCGCTGAAGGTAGCTGCCGGGCCGAAGTACTCCGGCCCGGCGATGAACTCACCGTCCACCAGACCGGTGATCTGCGCCTCGCCTACCGTCAGATCGGCCATCTGTACCTACCTCTCTCTTGCCTATGGGTCCGGACGCCGGCCGCTTCACCAGCCGGGCCCGTCCAGGTCTCGGGATCTCAAGTCGGCTCCGCCAAAGGACGCGGCGCCGGGCCGACACCGCCGGGAAGCACAGCCGCGTCGTAGGCACCGGCCGTCGGCATTACCGCTGGATCCCGGATGATTCCTTCGCCAGCGCGCGTCGAGGCCTGGGCCGCGAGGTGGTTGACCCCGGCGGCGAGGACCGACAGGGCAGCGAGGGCGAAGAACACCGGCCGGTCCCCGCCCGCCCAGCCGGCGCCGACGGCCACGCCGTAGGGGGCGAGCGCCCCGGCCAGACCCGACAACGAGGCGATGACCCCGGCGATGGCGCCGTAGTGGGACGGCCCGTACATCTCGGCCACCGTCGTGGCCCGAGTCAGGGTGGCGATGCCGTTGGCCGATCCGTAAACCGCCACGAAAAAAACGACGAGTCCTGGCGGCCCGCCGATGGCCAGGAGGGCCACCAAGCCGACCCCCTTGGCCGCCAGCACCCAGGTCGCCACCCGCACGGTGGGGCGGCGGGCGCTGAGCTTGATGAAGCAGGAGCGGCCCAACACCTGGACCAGGCCGACGGCGCCGAGGACCATGGCCGCAGCGGCGGTGGACATGCCGCGGGCCTTGAGGAACGGCACGAGGTGCACGGCCACGCCGAAGGTGGTGACGGCGGACAGGACGTAGGCAGCCGTGAGCAGCCAGAAGGACGGCTCGGCCAGCGCCTGGCGGGGCAGCACCGAATGGTGCGGGGCGTCGGCCACCGGCGGCGGTTCGGCTGAGCGGGGCTGCGATGGTCGCAGGCCGAGGGCGAAGGCGGGCAGGCAGACCAGGGCGGTGAGTCCGGCCAAGCAACCCACGGCGCCCCGCCAGCCGAGCGCCGCGTCCAGGCCGGCCACCGCCGGGGCGAAGATGGTGCTGGCCAATCCGGCCAGGAGGGTGACGGTGGTGATCGCCGCGTTGCGCTCCTGGCCGCGGTAGCGCTTGGCCAGCACCACGAAGGCAGCGTCATAGAACAACACGGCCTGGCAGGCGCCCAAGCCCACCCACACGGCGGCGAAGACCAGCCGGGAGCCGGACGCGGCCCAGGCGGCGACCAGCACGGCGGCGGCGGTCCCCGCGCCGAGGAACAGCGGGCGGGCCGGGCGGCGGTCGAGCCAGCGCCCGACGGGCACGGTGAGCAGAGCCGAGACCACCAATCCGGCCGAGAAGGCGCCCGACAGGAAGGACCGGGACCAGCCCAGGGAGTGCTGCATGGGTACCAGCAGCACCCCGAAGGAGTAGAACAACACGCCGTAGCCGGCGGTGGTGGTAAGAGCGAAGGCTGCGACCGGTCCCCGCGGCGGGCGGTGGGCGCCTGGCTCGCTGTCAGGACGCCCGGGCACGGGGGACACGAGGTTCTGTGCGCGAGGGTTGGGCCGGCGGATACCTCACCTGAACGCGTCGCGCAGCGCGGCGCGGTTAGCGGTGATGGCGTCCCAGAAGCCGTAGGTCCCGGATTGGCGCAGCTCCTCGGCGGCCTCCACCAGCCGGGCGTAGGCGCCGAAGGCGAAGGCACCGCCGACCGAGATCCGGGCCACCCCCAGGCTGGCCAAGTCTGGAACCGGCGGCGAGCCCGGCTCGACCAGGATGTTCACGGGCAAATCGACGGAGTCGATCACCGCCTTGATGTCGGCTGGTGAGTTAATACCTGGCGCGAAGAGCACATCGGCGCCGGCGGCCTGGAAGGTTTGGAGGCGGGCGATGGTGTCGGCCAGGTCGGGGTTGGCCCGGATGTGGTTCTCGGCCCGGGCGGTCAAGACCAGCTGGCGGTCCCCGCCGTGGGCGGCCTCGGCGGCGGCGGCCACCCGCTCGGCGGCGAGGACCGGGTCGTATAGGCCTTCGTGTTTGGAGTAGTCCTCGATGGAGCAGCCGGCCAGACCGGTCTCGGCCGCCCGCCGGACCGTGTCGGCCACCAGGGTGGGCTCTCGGGCGTAGCCGTTCTCGAGGTCGGCGGCAACCGGGATCTCCACCGCCTGGCAGATCGCCGCGCAATGGGCCAGGACCTCCTCGGCGCTGGCGCCGCCGTCGGGCCGGCCGAGCGAGGCGGCGAAGCCGCTGGAGGTGGTGGCCATGGCCTCGAATCCCAGGCTGGCCAAGATCCGGGCGGACCCGGCGTCCCAGGCGTTGGGCTGCAGGAGCGGCCGGCCCTTGACATGGAGAGCCAGGAACCGACCCGCCCGGCCGGTAGGGGCGTCCCCGGCGCTCATAGGGAGAAGCGCGGCTCGGGGAGACCCCGGAAGCCGCTGTTCTCGACGGCGAAGACTTGCCCGCCCTCGGCGCTGGCCGGGTCGGGGCCCGAGGCGATGGTGGTGACGAACATGGTGGCCAGGTCGGGTCCGCCGAAGGTCACGTCGCTGGGCAGGGACACCCCCACCTCGATGGTGTCGGTCTCACCTTCGGTCTGGTAGCGCACCAGGCGTCCCGGCCCGAGAAGGCAGCTCCACACGCCCCCGGCAGCGTCGGCACAGGCGCCGTCGGGCGAGCCGCCCGCGCCGGCCGTGTCGGCGAAGACCCGCCGGGGGCCGACCTGGCCGCCCCGGCCCTCGTAGGCGTAGGCGTAGAGCCGGTTGGCCCGGGTGTCGGCGAAGACCAGGCTGCGCCGGCCGGCCAGGTCCAAGACGACCGGCCCGTTGGCGTTGCCTATGCCGTCGTCGTCGAGGAGGCGCCAGCCCTCAGTGGCCGAGTACCACCAGTACGAGCCGGGCCCGTCGGCCAAGTTGAGGGTGCCGGTGACCAGGTTTCCCTCCCCGTCGGCGTTGAGGTCGTTTGCCCGATCGCCCAGCCCGTTGGGGTAGGGGGCCAGCAGTTCGAGGCTGCCGGCGTCGACGTCGACCACGTGCAGCCCGCCGTCGAGGGCCACCACCAGGCGGCCGTCGGTGGCCAGGGCCGCCCCGGTGGGCATCGAGGGCATGGCCATGGTGTGAAGCGGGGGCTCGCCGCCTTCCAGCCAGCCGAGCACGTGGGTGGCGCAGTCCACGCAGTAGAGGCGCTGGCGGGCGTCGTCCCAGCGGGCTGTCTCGCCCCAGGCCAGGAAGACCCCGTCCAGGGCCCGGATGCTGGCCACCAGCTAGCGGCGGGCGGCCCGGCGTCGGGCGGGCTTGGCCGGCTCGGGAAGGCCCCGGCCGGCCGGGCGCAGCCCCGCCACCAGGCGAAGCATCGCCTCCCGGAAGCGCAGGCCCTCTGCCTTGGGGTCGTCGGCCCGGGTGAGGGCCAGCGCCGTGGCCACCGCCGTGCCGAAGACCAACTCGGTGAGGGCGTCGAGGTCGTCGTGGTCGACCAGGCCTTCCGAGTCCAAGGCGGCGAACATCCCCCGGATGACGCCGATGGTGTGCTTCTCGCCGTGCTCCCACCAGTTGGCGAAGCCCATGACGGCGGGGCCCTCCTCGAAGCACAGCCGGCGGTAGACCGGGTCCATCAGCCGGTCCAAGAAGCAGTCCATGCCGGCCACCGCGCCGGCCCAGGCGTCGGACGCCTCCGCCCCCGCCGCCATCAAGGCGGCGGCCACCTCTTCTTCGGCTTCGTCGGCCACCGCCTCGAAGAGGGCCTGCTTGTTGGCGAAGTGGTGGTAGACGGCTCCTTTGGTCACGCGGGCGTCGGCGGCCACCTCGTCGAGGGAGGTGGCGGTGAAGCCGTTCTCGGCGAAGAGGCGGGAGGCGCTGTCGAGCAGGGCCCGGCGGGTGGCCTCGGAGTACTCGTCCCGGCGCGAGCGCGGCGTTTCCACGTCTCGCACCTTACCATACTTCAGGTATGTCGCCTACCCCTGATCCTTACGCCCTTGTGACTGGGGGACAGTGACATACTTCACGTCGCATGACATACTCGCAGTATGCTAGTTTGGGTGGTATGAGCACCGCCCGGAACAGGAAGGTTCGCAAGCGCCGTTGGTGGGAGACCGGCTGCGCGTCCCTGGACACCCTCTGCGCCCAGACCCTCCAGGAGCTGTGCCGGCGGGGAGACCAGTACACGGCCTGGCCGGGCCAGACCCTCCTGGCCGGCGGCACCCGGGTGCACTGGGTGTTCGTTGTCCTCGACGGCGAGTTGGTCGTGCGCCGCGGCGAGACGGACCTCCAGGTCCTGCACGCTGGCTGCATCTTCGGCGGCCTGGAGAGCCTGGGCCCCATCGAGGCTCCCGGCGACCTGGTGGCCCGGGACGTGAGCCGAGTGCTGGCCTTGCCGGTCAACGCCTACACCGGCCTGGTCCAGACCCGTCCCGATTTCGCCTTCTGGGTGCTGCGCGCCGTCGCCCGGGACCGCGAGCGGGCCGCATGAGGTCCCGTCGGCCCGCCGACTCCGCCCCGGCGGGGCGCTCCGAGCGCGCCGGCGCGGCCCGCACGCTCGAGGAAGCCGCCGAAGCAGGACGGACGGACTTCGCCGGACGGGCCGAGCTGGCCGCCTTCGGCGGGTTGGGACCCGCGCTCGCGTACCTCCACGGCCGCTGGGTCACCCAGGTAGGCGTGGCCGTCGACGCCGCCTTGGAGGCCGACGGGACCGACCCGGTCGGCGACGTGCACCGGGCGTGGCAGCAAGTCGGCGAGCGACGCCCCGGGCTGGCCGCCATCCTCGCCGCCCACGCCACCCACCCGGCCGTCGGGGACGCTGACCGGCGCCACCGGGACGTGATCGCCTCGGCGATCGGCTGCCGTCCCGGCGACCTGCCCAGCTTCGCCAGGCCGGCCAGCCAGGAGCGCGACCCCGGCCGCCGGCCGCTGGCGAACGCCGCCAGCCGGTAGGAGCCGTCGCTATGCCGCTGGGGCGAACAGAGGTAATCGACGGGGTGGCGGCTGAGCTGGACCACTTCGCCGATCTGATCGCCGGCCTCAATCCCGAAGCCTGGTCGACCCCGTCACGGTGCGCGGGCTGGACGGTGGCCGACATCGCCGGGCACGTCACCGGCTTGACTGCCGACATCGCCGCCGGCCGCCTCGACCGCCTGGCCGACGACACCCACCCAGAGGATCAGGCGGCGGAGCGGAGGGGCCGGGCGTCCGCCGAGGTGGCCGCCGAGCTGGAAGCGGCGACGCCAGCTGTCGTAGCCGGGCTCCGAGCCCTGGATGACGACGCCTGGGCGGCCCCGGCGCCCGCCGGGCTGGGCGGAACTGTCGGCTCCGCCGTGCTGGCGCTTTGGTGCGAGGCGTACATCCACGGCGACGACATCCGCGACGCCCTCGGCAGATCGCCCGAGCGCGGCCCCGGGCTGCGCGCCGCCGTGGAGCACCTGGCCGGAGTCCTGGAGGCCCAGGGCTGGGGCCCCGCCACCCTGGCACTGGAGGCCATGGACCCCATCCCGGTGGGCGGCGGGGGCTCCCGGCTGGCCGGCGACCCCCTCCTGTTCGTGCTGGTGGCCACCGGCCGAGCACACCACGTCGAGCTCGGCCTGACCCAGCCGCTCAACATCTACGACCGGCCGGCCCGGCCGTGAGCGATCCCGATACCCGCCTCACCACGGCGACCCTGGAGGCCATGCCCTTCCTGGGCGCCCTCGGCGCCGAGATGATCACCGCCGGAGCGGACCTGGTGACCGCCCGGCTTGCCTTCTCCGAGCGGCTCTGCACCAGCGGCGGCGTCCTGCACGGCGGGGTGCTCATGGGCCTGGCCGACTCGGTCGGAGGCCTCTGCGCTTTCTACAACCTGCCCGCCGGGGCGGCGGGAACCTCGACCATCGAGTCCAAGACGAACTTCCTGCGGGCCGTACGCTGCGAGTGGGTCGAAGCCCAAGCCCAGCCCCTCCATGTCGGGCGGACCACCATCGTCATCACCACCGACGTGTCCGACTCGGAGGGCCGGCTGGTGGCTCGGACCACCCAGACTCAGTCCGTTCTCGGGGGCGATAGGTGACCACCACGGTGCGGCTCGGCCTGGTGCTGCCCTCGCGAGAGGCGGTGCTGTGGGCGGGCGGCGACGTGGCATGGGTCGTCGAGCGGGCCCGGGCGGCCGAGGTGGCTGGTTTCGACTCGGTGTGGGTGGGCGAGTCGCCTCTGGCCCGGCCCCGGCCCGACGCCCTGGTCACGCTGGCGGCGGTGGCAGCGCGCACCGCCCGGGTCCAGCTGGGCACCGCCGTGGTCCTGCCCCTCCTGCGCCAGGCGATAGGTCTGGCCCACGCCGTGGCCACCCTCGACCGTCTCGCTGGCGGCCGGGTGATCCTCGGCGTCGGCCCGGGCGCCGAGGTCCCCTCCACCGATACCGAACTGGCCAGCTTCGGGGCCTCGACCACCGGGCGGGTCGGCCGCCTGCTTGAGGCGGTGTCCGCCTGCCGGCGGGCCTGGAGGGCCGATGAACCCGAGGCATGTCTGCAGCCTGCGCCGGCCCAGCCGGGGGGCCCGCCGGTATGGCTGGCCGCCAACGGGCCCCGGCTGCTGGTACAAGCAGGCAGACATTTCGACGGGTGGTTGCCCTACAGCCCGAGTCCGGCTGCCTACGCCACCGGCCTGGAAGCGGTTGCCTCAGCTGCCGCCCCGCGGGGCCGCAGCGTGACCCCGGCAGTCTTCCTGACGGCCGCCGTCGACGACGACCCCGAGCGGGCGGCCGACACCCTGGACAATTACATGATGGCCTACTACGGCCTGCCGGCCGAGGCCATGGCTAGCGTCCAGGCCGCCCGGGCGGGCACGGCCGAACAGATCGCCGGGTGGGCAACGGCCTATGTCGACGCCGGCGCCCGGCACGTCTTGTTGCGCCCTGCCTGCACAGACCCCGCCCATTACGACGAGACCGCCGCCGGCCTTCTCGGGGCGGTGCGTGGCGCCCTGCCGAGGGCCGCGTGAGATCGTGGCCCGGAGAAGTTCTGTCACATCCGGCCGGCTCATCCGTTCAATTCAGACATGAAGACTGAATGGGACGTGATCGTCATCGGCGCCGGCCTGGCCGGCCTGTCCGCTGGGGCCACCGCCGCGGCCGGCGGGGCCGACACGGTGGTGCTCGACACGCACCCGGCCGGCGGGCGGGCCCGGACGGTGGCCAAGGGGCCCTACGTGTTCAACATGGGCGCCCACGCCTTGTACCTGGGTGGCCCCGGGACCAAGGTCCTGCGTTCGCTGGGCATCGAGCCCGACGGCGCCCCATCGCCCTTCCCCCGCTACAAGCTGCTCAAGGACGGCGGACTGCACCTCATGCCGTCGGGGCCGGCCAGCATAATGCGCACCAAGGCCATGGGGGCGGCCGCCAAGGCCCAGTTCGCCCGGCTCATGGGCCTCCTACCCGCCATCCGGGCCCACAAGCTGGGCGGCGTCACCGTCGACGACTGGATCGCCGACCACAACCTCCGCCCCGACGCCGAGGCCGTGGTGCGGGCGCTGATCCGCCTGTCGACCTACACCGCCGACACCACCGAGGCCTCGGCCGACGCCGTGATCCGCCAACTCCAGATCGGGGCGCGCCCGGGGGTCGTGTACCTCCACGGCGGCTGGGCTCAGCTGATCGAGGGATTGGCCCGCAAGGTCCAGGTCCGCACCGGCTACCAGGCAACTGCCGTCGAGCCCGGAGCCCGGGACGTCACCGTCCATACTAAGGACGGCGTCCTGCATGCCCGCCGGGTCGTCCTGGCTCCCGGGAGCCCGACGGCCACCCGGGCGCTGCTGCCCGAGGACCCGGGCTGGTCCGACCTCGGCCGGCCGGTTACCGCCGCCTGCTTGGACCTGGGTGTGACCCGAGTGCCCGACCCTGGCTACGCATTGAGCGCGGACGAGCCGCTGCTGGCTGTCACCATGTCGCCCCCGGCCCGCCAAGCCCCGCCAGGCCGGGCGGTGGTGGCGGCGCTGCGCTACGGGGCCACCGAGGCCGACGCCGACCGCTTGAGCCTCGACGGCCACGTCGCCCGTATCGGGGTCCGGGCCTCCGATATCGAGGCCAGCCGCTTCCTGGCCCGCATGGTGGTGGCGGCCAGCACCCCCCGGGCCTCCGAGGGGGGACTGGCCGGCCGGCCCCGGGTGACCGACAGCGGCCAGGCCAACGTCTACATCGCCGGGGACTGGGTCGGCCCAGAGGGGCTGCTCGCCGATGCCTCCATCGCCAGCGGCCATGAGGCGGCTCGCCAGGCGGTGGCCAACCTGGAGCGGGCTCCCGCCCTGGTGGCTTGAGGACGTGGTCGTGGAGGCCGAGGAGCTCTTCGCCGCTGAGCGGCCCCGACTCCTCGGCCTCGCCTACCGCATGGTCGGCAGCCTCTCCGACGCCGAGGACATCGTCTCGGAAGCCTGGGCCCGCTGGTGCGCCCGGCAGGGCGACGCCCTGGAGACCCCCGCCGCCTGGCTCACCACCGTCACCACCCGCCTGGCCATCGACTGGCTGCGCCGGGCACGCCACGACC
>DATGAX010000329.1:0-4569 GCA_035312965.1 Acidimicrobiales bacterium | reverse complement strand
GGGTGAGGAGAGGCGGGGCCGGCGCTCGCTCTGGATCGCCACCGTGGCGGTGGAGCTGGCCAACCAGGACGGGGCCGTCCTGGCCAAGGGCACGGTGGACGTCTCGCTCCCGCCCGAGTAGACCGACCGCCCTTCAGGCCGGGCGGGGACGGGTCGCGGCCCGGCTGGTGCCGCCTGAGGACACCGCCGGTCCCGCCCCGGCCAGCCGGAGGAACCCGTCCAGGGCGCCCTCCAGCGCCCCTACCGTCGGCTCCTCGCCCGGCACCAGGAAGACCGAGAGCACGACCCGCAGCAGCAGGTCGTCCAGCTCGGGCACGGTGATCAGGCCCTCCTGCACGGGGCGCGACCGGGCCATCACCGGGCCGAGCAGCTCCTCGGTGATGCGGTGGAACACCGGCATCTGCCGGCGGAGGAAGATCAGCACGAACTCCGGCTCTATGTCGATCATGAGCGGCAGAGCGGGGTGGCGGCGGAGGTAGCCGATGACGTACTCGGCCACGTTGGCCAGCGTGGGCTCCTCGGTGCCCTCGTGCAAGGACCGCCTCAACTCGTCGGCGAAGCGGTCCTGCTCGTACTCGGCCAGGACGGCGAGCAGGTCCTCCTTGGTCGGGAAGTAGCGGTACACCGTCCCGCGGGACAGGCCGGCCCGTTCGCTCACGTCGCTCATGGTCAGGCGGCGGGGCCCGACGCGCCCGAGGGCGGCCAAGGCCCCCTCGAGGATGCGATCCCGCGTGGCGGGTACGAATTCGGGCATTGGGACCGCGACGCTAGTCCCCGGAGGATGACGCCCCGGTGGCACCGGCGTCAGGCCGGCGGAGAGGTCAGGGGGCGGGCTGGAACACCAGGGGCAGCTCGTGCACCGACCGCAGCATCGGCGTCCACACCAGCTCGGTGCCGGCCGGTACGTGGTAGTCGGGGATGCGGCGGTGCCATTCCCGCAGCGCCACCCGCAGCTCCAGCCGGGCCAGGTGCGAGCCGAGGCACCGGTGGATGCCGCTGCCGAAGGCGAAGTGGCGATTGGTCTCGCGTTCGAAGTCGACGGAGGTGGCGTTGTCGATGCCGTCCGGATCGGTGTTGGCCGCTCCCACCAGGACGAAGAGGTTCTCGCCCTTGTGCACCGGGCAGCCCTGGATCTCGGTGTCCTCCACCGCGATGCGGGCCACCCCGCTGACCGGCGACTCCCAGCGCAGCAGCTCCTCCACCGCGTTCGGGATCAGCTCCGGCCGCTCGGCGATCTGGCGCCGGTGGTCCGGATGGTCGGCGAGGAAGGTGAAGAAGCAGCACAGGCTGTCGGTGACGGTGTCCAGCCCGGCGATGATGAACAGGTAGCAGACGTCCATGATCTCGTCGCGCGTCAGGCGCTCGCCGTCGATCTCGGCCTCGAGCAGGTCCAGCAGCAGCCCCTCCACCCGGTCGGCCAGGATGCGGTCCAGGGCCGTCTCGAAGTACTCGTAGCAGAGGCGCCCGGCCTCCCGGCGGGCCTCGAACTGGGCTTCGAAGGTCCGCTCGTTGTTACCGCGGACGATGCCCTCCTTGATCCGGAGGAACAGGTCGAGGTCCTCGAGGGGCAGGCCCAGCAGGCGCAGGAAGACGGTGCACGGCAGCGGGACGGCGAACTCCTCGACCATCTCGCAGCTGCCCCGCGCCTCGAAGCGGTCGATCAGCTCGTTGACCAGGACGACGACCTCGTCCTCCAGGCGGCCGACCGTCCTCGGCTCGAGGAACGGGTCGAGCAGCTTGCGGTACTTCTTGTGCTCGGGCGGGTCGATCTGCAGCGGGATCATCGGGCGGTCGTTGCCCAGACCGCCCATCCCGTCCCCGAAGCGCGAGGAGAACACCTTGGGGTTGCGCAGGGTGGCCTGCACGTCGTCGTAGCGCGTGACGAGCACGGAGGGCTTGCGCCCCGGTATCTCGATCTCGTCTCGGGCGGGGCAGCCGTCGCGCAGTTGGGCGAAGAAGGGGCGGGGATCCCGGGCGTACTCCGGATCCATCATCATCTGGAGCGACCAGCCCGGCGGCCGCACGTCGTCGACCTCTTGCTTCGCCGTGGTGTCGGTCAATCAATCCCTCCCGGTGCGCTGCAGTGATGCGGTGATGCTGTCATCCGGTGATGCTGTCATCCGGTGATCCCGTGCCGGGCCCGCCGCAGCGGGCCCGGCCATGGAACACAATGACCTTATATTGTCACATCAGTCCGATTTGGGCAACCGTCGTGTCAGGAGGCGGAGAACATCGCCGTCCCCGACCCGAGTGGCCCGGCGATGGCCTTGGTCTCGGTGTACTGCTCGAAGCCTTCCACCCCGTTCTGGCGGCCTACGCCGCTGGCCTTGTACCCGCCGAACGGCGAGTCGGCGCCGTACCAGATGCCTCCGTTGACCGAAGCCGTGCCGGCCCGGATGCGCCGGGCCACGGCCAGAGCCCGGGCCTCGGAGGCGGACGTGACGCCGAAGCTGAGACCGTACTCACTGTCGTTGGCCAGGCGGACGGCGTCGTCGTCGTCGTCGAAGGGGACGACCACCAGGACAGGGCCGAAGATCTCCTCCCGCGCCACCCGCATGGAGTTGTCCACCCCGGCGATCAGGGTGGGCTCCACGTAGTAGCCCTTGTCCAGGTGGGCCGGGCGCCCGCCGCCGACGACGACCCGGGCCCCCTCCTCGCGGGCCGAGTCGATGAGCGACAGGATCCGCTCCCGCTGCCGGGCGTTGATCTGGGGGCCCTGCAGGTTGGAGGCGTCGGTGGGGTCGCCATACGGCACCGACCGGAACCCGGCCTCCAGTATCTCGATGCCCTCGTCGTAGCGGGACCGGGGCAGGAGGAGGCGGGTCAGCATGGCGCACCCCTGGCCCCCGTGCACGCAGACCGTCCACCCGCCGGCCAGCTTGGCCTGCAGGTCGGCGTCGTCGAGGACGACGTCGGCCGACTTGCCGCCCAGCTCCAGGAACAGCCGCTTGAGCCCCGGCGCACCCTTCTCCATGATGCGCCGGCCCACCGCGGTGGAGCCGGTGAAGGAGATGAGGTCGACGCGGGGGTCGACCACCAGCTGCTCGGCCACCGAGTTGTCCGAGGTGGTGATGACCTGGAGCACCCCGGCCGGGATGTCGGTCTGCTCGGCGACCAGCCGGCCGATGCGGGTGGCGTTCCACGGGGTGTCGGGGGCGGCCTTGAGGATGACGGTGTTGCCGGTGGCCAGGGCCGGCCCCAGCTTGTTGAGGGAGACCTCGAAGGGATAGTTCCACGGCACGATGGCGGCGACCACGCCGGCCGCCTCCTTGTACACCTTGCGCCAGCTCTGCTGGCCGAAGGCCGTCCCCGTCGGCAGATCCCGCTCCCACTCGAAGCGGTCGATGAACTCGGCCGGCCACTTGATGGCGTCGGAGAGGGGGGCGTCCAGCTGCGGCCCGTAGGTGAGCAGCACCGGCGCCCCTACTTCGGCGACCAGTTCGGCGCGCAGCTCCTCGCGTTCGGCTTCCAGGGCCGCCTGGAGCTGGAACAGGCACTGCTGGCGGAACTTGTGGTTGGTGGACCAGTCGGTCTCGTCGAAGGCCCGCCGGGCCGCGGCGATGGCGGCGTCCATGTCGTCGGCGCCGGCGTCGGCCACCTCGCCGAGCACGTCCTCGGTGGCCGGGTTGACGTTGGCGAACGTCCGCCCGGTCGACGCCTCGACGAGCTTGCCGTCGATCAGAAGCCGGGTCTCCCCCTGGATTGTGGTCATGTTCTCCCTCTTTGCGGTGTGGTCAGGTGATCGGAACGGTCAGGACTTCAACAGCGGGCGTGACGGGGCCAGGAGGTCGCGCACCGCCGGGGCGGGGACCTTGCCCATCTGGTTGCGGGGCAGACGGTCGACCACCACCCAGCGCTCGGGCACCTTGTAGGCGGCCAGCCGGGCCCGGCAGTGCTCGGCGAGCAGTCCGGTGTCCACCGCATCGGCGCCCACGCCCGGAGGCGGCTCGACGGCGGCACCGACCCGCTCCCCCAGCCGCTCGTCGGGGATGCCCACCACGGCGCAGGCCCCGACCCCGGGCGCCTCGACCAGCACCCGCTCGACCTCGGCCGGGTACACGTTGGCCCCGCCCCGGATGATGACGGTGCTGCGCCGCCCGAGCACCCTCAGATGGCCGGAGGGCTCGAGCACACCCAGATCGCCGGTCCGCAGATCGCGACCGTCGATCACGCCGGCCGACGCGGCCGGTTGGCCCCAGTAGCCCAGCGCCGGCCGGTACCGCCCGGCGAAGGGACCGGACGGGTTGGGGCGAAGCACGATGTCGCCACCGGCGGTGTCGATCTCCACGTGGTCGAGGGGCCGGCCGCTGGTCCCCTCCGGCGCGTCGCCGGCCGGATCGTCCACCGCCACCAGCGCCGGCGCCTCGGTGAGCCCATAGGTCCGGCACACCCGCTTGCCGAAACGGCTCTCGAAGTCCAGGCGGAGGCGGTCGGGGCAGTCGGCGCCGCCCACCCACACCTCCTCCAGCGAGGCCAGTGCCTCCGGCGGGATGCTCCCGTCGCGGACCATCGTCCACAGCTGGGCCGGCGGCCCGTTCCACACCGTCACCGCTTCGGCCCGGATCCACT
>DATGAX010000328.1:0-4894 GCA_035312965.1 Acidimicrobiales bacterium | reverse complement strand
AGATGATCGTCTGCAGCTGGTCGATCCCCCCGCCGTTGAGCAGCGCTCCCAGAGCACCGAAGGTGTCCTCCACGCTCGGCGCCGTGCTCGTCTCGTTGATCGTCGCCCCGTCCTGCAGGTAGGAGGCGGCGGCCGTCGCCGGGCCCGAAGGCGGCTGCAACAGCACGAAGTCCTCACCCAGCGGCGTGTCGAAGCGGATCGAGGCGGAGGTGCCGACCGGCAGCTTGGTGGAGTCCTTGACCCGCATGGTCACCACCGCCTTGAAGTCCTTCAGCTTGATGGTCGAGACGTCTCCGACACTGAACGCCCCGACCCGCACTTCGGCGTTGGCCGGCAGGTTGACGACGTTGGCGAAGGTGGCCGTCAGCTTGTACGTCGGGCCGGACACCCCGCCTATCTTGGGCAGCGACTGGAGGCTGATGCCGCACGAGGACAGCAGGCCGGCGCCGGCGAGGAGGAGAAGGCGGCGCTTCATGGCACCAGGGCCGTCAGTGTCAGGTTGGGCCCGCTGGGAGCGCCGGGGGGAGGCGACAGGGCCACCAGCGCGTTGCCGATGCCGCACAACGTGTCGGTGGAGGTGGCGTGGGTCAGCGGATTGGTCTGCGTCCCCGACGCAAGGAGCACGAGGAACCGCAGTGCGGCGCTGCCGCACACCTGGTTGAACAGCCCCGGGGTGGAGGCCACCGGGTCGTCCCGGCCGACCACGGCGGGGCCGCCCGGCGCCGTCTTGTTGATGGCGTTGTCCAGGTTCTGCAGGGAGAGCGGGGCCAGGTCGTAGGCCTGGGCCAGGGCCGCCTGCTGCGAGCTCAGGGCGGCGGCGAAGGCCCTGAGGTTGGTGATGCTCGAACCGAGCGCGGCGCCGTCGGCGTTGATGAAGCTGGTGAGGTTGGCGAAGAGGGTCTGGAGGGAAGCCAGGGTGGCCGATATGTCCTGGCGGTCCTGCACCAGAATCTGGCTGACTGCGGCCAGGTCCGACGCGAACGCCTGATAGTCGGAGCTGTGGGTGGCCAGAGCCTGGGTCAGCTCGCCGAGGTTGGTCAGTGTGCCGGCCAGCGCCGGGGAGTTGGCCGAGAGGGCGTCGAGGCCCTGGCTGAACTTCACCACCGCGTCGTGGAAGTCGGCCCCGTTGGGCCCCAGGTTGACGGCCAGCTGGTGCACCAGGGCGCTGACCGCACCGTTCTTGTTGGCGCCCTCCGGTCCCAGCTGCCGCGCCAGCTGGTCCAGCTGGTAATACACCTGGTCCACGGAGGCGGGGATGCCGGTTCGGTTCGCCGGTATCACCGCTCCGGCCCCCAGCGTCGGCCCCCCGGTGTAGGCCGGCCCCAGCTCGACGAAGCGGTCGGACACCACTTCGGGTGCCATGAGGATGGCGGTGACAGCGGCCGGGAGCTTGATCGACTTCCGGATCCGCATGTCGACGGTGACGTAGCCGGGCCCGGGGTGGATCCCGGTCACCTGTCCGACGTTTATCCCGAGGACGTCGACGTCGTTGCCGATGAACAGCCCCGGCGCCTCCACGAACTGGGCCGACAGGGGCCGGGTGGGGGGCCCACCGGCAGCGACCGCCACCGCCCCGAACCCGCCGGCGACGAGCAGGACGATGGCCAGTACCGCCACCCACCGGCCGGCCCCGGCGAAGCGCTCGGTCACGGCCGGCACCCCCGCTGGGTGTCGATGTGGGCCAGGGCGGCGCACTGGGCGATGAGGTTGTCGGGGATCACGAGGGTGGGGGCCACGAAGTCGGCGTAGGGGCCCGATCCGGTGACGTTGCTGCTGTAGCGGCTGAAGGCGGCCAGCAGCGGGATGGCCTGGCTGACGTTTGCGCTGTCCTTCGCCAGCTCCGCGCTCACCGCCTGCAGGTTGGTGAGCAACGGGTCGAGCACGCTGCGGTCACCGCTGATGACGTGGTCGATCTGGTCGGTGAGCTCGCTGGTCGTGGCCAGGAGCCGGTCCAGGTACTGCTTGCGCTGCTCGAGGGTCTGGAGCAGGACCGAGGACTGGCCGAGCAGCTGGACGATCTGGGCGCTCTGGCTGTTGAGCACCCCGGTCAGCTGGTCGCCCTGGGTGACGAGCGTCTCCAGCTGCTGCTGGTCGGCGGCCAGCACGGCGGAGAGGTTGGCCACGCCGTCGAGGGCGGCCCTCGTCTGGGCCGGGCTGTTGGCCGCAACGGTGGACGTCAGCACCTGCAGCGCCTTGACGAGCTGCGGTATGTCGGTCTGCTCGGTCTGCTTGGTCAGCTGGTTGAGGTCGCCCACGAGGGTCCCCGGCATCGTGGTGCGCTCGACCGGGATCGGCCCGTGCAGCGAGCCCGGCCCGCTCGGCTTCAACTCGATGTACTCCACCCCGACCGGGTTGAGCACCTTGACCTCCAGGCTGGTCGTCGACCCGAGGTGGTAGCCGCTCCCGATCTCGAACGTGGCCCGGGCGTACCCGCCGTCGAGATCGAGGGAGGTGACCGAGCCGACCCGCACGCCGGCGATGGTCACCACGTTGCCGGGCTGCAGCCCGATGGCGGACTGCAGGTCGGCGCTGTAGCTGGCCTGGGTGAACTTGTAGAAGTTGAGGGCGAAGAAGCCCCCGACGAACAGGATCACGGTCGCCACCGAGGCCACGATGACCAGGTTGCGCTCCCGGAACTTCCTCATGCGCCACCCCCGAGGGAGCAGACCGTCGTGTGCTGGGTCGCCACCCCGATCAGCCCGGTGGGGACACTGAGGGGCGGGCTTTGCGGCACTCCGGGCGACAGCTTGACGCTGATGGGGTTGGTCGTGGCGATGGTCAGGTTGCAGATGTAGACGGTCAGGAAGCTGCCGGAGCTGGACGCCCTGTCGAGGGCGTTGAGGAGTCCCGGCAGGCCCTGGAGGGCGGTGCCCAGCTCCCGGTCCAGGCGTCCCTGGTTGCTGGTGAGGATGCCGGTGACGGTTCGCAGCCCGCTCAGGTCCTGGTCCAGGGCCGGTTGCACGTCGTTGAGCAACCCCGAGGCGGCCGTGCTGAGGTTGGCCAGGCCGGTCACCGCATCTCCGACCTGCTGGTGCTGGTCGGCCAGGCCGGTGACCAGCGTGTCCAGTCCGTCGATCAACTGCTTGAGCTGGGTGTCGTTCTGGTTGACCGTGGTCAGAAGGGGAGCGAGGTTGTCGACGATCTGGTTGATGTACTGCTGCTTGCCGGCCAGGTTGGACGTCAGGACGGCGGTCTGGTCGACGAGGTTGCCCACCGCCCCCGACTGGCCCTGCAGGACGGCGATGATCGACGAGGTGAGCTCGTTGACCTGGGCCGGGCTCAGGGCGTTGAGCAGCGGTTGGAAGCCTGTGAAGACGGTGGTCAGGTCGAGCCCGGGGGTGGTGTCGGGCTCGGGGATGGTCCCGCCGCTGCGGAGCGGACCCCCGCCCGGGGCGCCCTGGTCGATCTCGAGGTAGCGCTGGCCCAGGAGGTTCTCGAACTGGATGCGAGCCAGGGAGTTGGTGGTGAGGCGCTGGGAGGACTGGACGGTGAAGTTCACCTTGGCCTGATAATCCTTGGTGACGCCGACGCCCGTGACCTTTCCGACCTCCACACCGGCGATGCGGACCACGTCGCCCGACTCGAGGTCGGTGGCGTTGGCGAAGATGGCGTGGTAGCTGGTCTGGGGTTGGCCCAGCTTGAGGTCGAGCAGCGTGGCCACCACGCTCACCGTGATGGTCACCGAGATCAGGAGGAAGATCGTGAGCTTGATCAGATCGGCGCGGAGCTTGCGGTTGACGGCCATCAGCGCCCGACCATCGAGGACAGCAGCGGCGTCAGGACGACCGTCGCCAGAGCGGGGACGCCAGGGGCCTGGCCGCCGTTGAGCGCGGTGGCGATGGCCT
The DNA here is from genome assembly GCA_035312965.1 of Acidimicrobiales bacterium. Taxonomy (GTDB): domain Bacteria; phylum Actinomycetota; class Acidimicrobiia; order Acidimicrobiales; family Palsa-688; genus JAKCDU01. The sequence continues at coordinate 1,049 of DATGAX010000328.1, read as the reverse complement.
GCACCGCCTGCATCTCCGCCCCCGACGGGTCCTGCAGGGCGGCGGCGAAGAGGCCGGCGGTCGGTCCCGCCGGGGGGTCCGCGGCCGGGCGGATCGAGGCGGCGGCCACCGGCGGGGACAGCGGGTTGACGGTGCCGACCGTCCCCGTCGTCGGTCCCGCCGCGGCGTTGCCGCCGACGCCGCAGTAAGGGTTGGGCGCGCCGGGGTAGTCGGGGCAGTTGGCCGCGCTGTAGGTCGGCGGGTCGAGCGCGGGGCCGAGGGCGGCGGCGACCGAGCCCGGGTTGTGATAGCCGAGCGCGGCGTTGACACCGGCGCTGATGTTGGCGACCGGGAGGTTGACGTTGACCGACAGGTAGGGGCCGGCGGTCTCCTGGGCGGCCACCGCGGCGGCGAACTGGGTGAGCCCGCTCAGCGTCCGGGCCAGCTCGTGCGGGTTCTGGGTGACGTCGGCGAGGAGGGGACCCGATTCGTTGAGCAGCATGGGCAGCGTGGTCTGCACACGGGTGAGGACGTCGCCGAACTGACCGACCGCGGTGGTGCCGTTGGTCAGCAGGCCGTGCAACGCCTGCTCCTCCTGCGTGATGGTCTGTGCCGTGGTGGCCGAGTTGGAGAGGGTGGCCAGGATGTCGGGCGTGCTGCGGCGGATCTCGTCGTTGACCGGCGCAAGAAGGCCGATGTCCGTCTGGAGGTTCCCCAGGTAGGGCACCACGCCCCGGCCGAGGTAGTTGGCCGAGCCGGCCAGGGCCTGGCCCAGGGCCTGGCCCTCACCGTTGAGGGCCTGGGCGAAGGCAGTGAGGGCGGTGTCCAGATCGGCGGGATGGATGGCATTGAGCAGGTCGTACAGCTGGGTCGTCGTGCCCTGAAGCGACGAAGAAGGCGAGCCCGTGTAAGCGCCGATGAAGTCGGCGGCCTCCAGATGTCCGGCCGCGGCGGCCGGAGGAGCCACCAGATTGACGTACTGGTTGCCGAAGATGGAGAGCGGGGCGACCTGGGCCTGCACCCCCCTCGGGATGCTCGCCAGATTCCGGGGGTAGATCTGCAACTCGACC
>DATGAX010000327.1:0-4011 GCA_035312965.1 Acidimicrobiales bacterium | reverse complement strand
CCAATCCCTACACGGTGTTCGACCTGTCCGTCGGGCACACCCAGGACGCGCCCCAGGCGTTCCTCAAGGGCTTCACCGGGTTCGTCCACGCCGACGGGTACGCCGGCTACGAGGCCCTGTACCGGGCCGGCGCGACACACGTCGGGTGCTGGGCCCATTGCCGGCGCTACTTCTTTGAGGCCCGGCTGTCGAGCCCGGAGCTGGCCCACGAGGCCCTCGCCCGCATCCGCGCCCTGTACGCCGTCGAGACCGATGCGAAGGCCCTGACGTTGGTCGGTGCCGAGTTGGCCGCCTACCGCCGCGAGCACGCCGGCCCGGTCCTCGCCGCCTCCGGGGCGTGGCTGGCCGAGCACGCCCCGCGAGTGCTGCCCAAGTCGAAGATCGGCGAGGCGTTCACCTACGCGCTCAACCAGATAGCGGCGTCATACTGCCTCCTTTGTCACGCGCGGCGATTTGCCACAACTCTGCTATTCTGCGCTGTCCCGCCGACCGAGTTCTACTGTTTCGGCCGGGGTTTCGGGCAGGTCAACCCGGTCGGGCGGTGCTTGGCTCCGAGCCGGGACCGGTCCCGCAGCCGCCGGAGCCGGCGCAATTCGTCCGCATCGGCCCAGATGATCCACTGTCGCTGGGCGGGTGCCCGGCGGGCGTGAACCCAACCCCGGCGGACCCACGAGCGCATCTTGCGATCGTCGATCTCCAACTCCCGGATCAAGTCCGGCAGCCACCATTCGCCGGGGGCCAGCGGGCCGACCAGGTCCTTGGCCGTCGCCACCCGCCACCGCGACAGCAGGGTCCGGACACCCGAGCCGTTGTACTCGCCACGGCCCCGGGGCGGCCGCATCCCGATCTCGTTCAAGCGTTGCGCGATCCGCGCGGCCGTCAGCCCCTCGCGCCGCCACCCGATCACCAACTCCTTCATGGCAGCGAACCCTTCCATCTGCTCGTACGTCTGGACGGGGCGGACGACCTCGTGCTCGGTGCTCGCCCCGCCGCGCCAATGGATCGTTACCCGGACGCGCTCGCTATCCTGGCGAACGAATGCGGTAACCCGGTCGACGAGCGCGCGGACGACCGCCTTCCGGTCGGCCGGGGTGGTCGCCGCGGCCTGCCAGAGCGCCGGGACGTCGGAGGCCAGTCGCTGGATCCGGTCCCGCTCGGCCTCCGTCAGCCGCGGCGGCTGGGACCGGACGGCGCGATCATATTCCGCCTCCGCGTCCCGGACGGCCCGGAGGGCTGCCTCCCATTGCGCTTCCAGCGACCGGGCCACGAGTCGGTTCTCGGGCTCGACGGCGTGGAACTGTCGGCCGGCCCGGTCCGCCTCGTATCGTGCCCGTTCCACCCCCTGCCGCCGGATTCGTAGGACCTGTTCTCGATCCCGATCGATGGCCTCAAAGGCCTGGATGCAGGCGGCCAGGGCGGCCGGTTCCACGGCCTGCAAGACCAGGTCCGCGACCAGCCGATCCACGCACGGGGCCGGGAGGCCGTGACATGTCCTGGGCTCTCCGGTGGCCTGGTGCCGGACGCAAATGTAATACGGCTGCTCGGTCTGCCGCTGGATCGTGTGCAGTCGCCAGCCGCAGGTCCCGCACCGGATGAGTCCCGTCAACAGGGCGGGGCCGGACCTCGGTGCGCCGCCGCGGTCCCCGCGCACGTCGTTGGCCTTGAGCCGCGCCTGGTTGGCCAGGAATCGGTCCCAGGTGATGTAGGCCGGGACCCGGTCCCGCAGGAGCACCTTCCATTCACTCATCGGCAGCCGGACCGAACTGCGCCGGCGCCGCCCGGCGGATTGAGGGTTCGCGCGCGTTCCCGTCCGGCCGTAGGCGTACGCCCCGGCGTAGAACGGGTGGTGGAGCATCGACCGGATCGCCGAGTACTTGGCCCGGACCCATTCCAGTTGCCCCTGGCGCGGGCCGGTTCGCACCCGCACCCCGAGCCGGATGTGGTTGGCACAAAAGTGGCGGAACACGCCGTACGCCGTCCCGGTCGCGTCGAACATATCGAAGACGAGGTCGACAACCGCCCGCACCTGTTCGTCCGGGTCGAGCGCCAAGTCTCCCGTCGGCGTCTTGACGTAGCCGGTGGGCGGGTCGCCGAACAACTCACCGCGCTCGGCCTTGTTCCAGCGCCCACGGAGCAGGCGGTTCCGCATGGTCACCAGCTCCGCCTCCGACATGATTCCCGTTAATCCCAGGAGGAGGCGGTCGTTCCCGTCCCGCGGGTCGTACACCCCGTCCTGGTCGGCCAATAGGGTGCCGACCAGGGCACACACCTCGAGCAGTTGATGCCAGTCCTTGCAGGAGCGGGCCAGCCGGCTCATCTCCAGCCCGAGGACGATCCCGACCTGGCCGAGGGTGACCTCGGTGAGCAGCCGCTGGAACCCGGCCCGCGTGTCGGCCCGCTGGCCGCTCTGCCCCTGGTCCTCGTCGATGACTTCAACCTGGCCGGCCGGCCAGCCGAGGGCGACGGCATGGTCGGCCAGGGCGTACTGGCGGGCCCGGGATTCGGGGTGATCGTGGATCTGCTGCGGACTGGACTGGCGGACATAGACCAGGGCTTTCAGGGCCCGGTGCCGAACCTGAATCTTGCCCGAGACCGGCCGCGCGCTACGTGGGGTCATGGCGCACCTCCGGTGGCTGCGGCGGCGCCAACTGTCGGACGAAGAGCCGGCTGAGGGCCCGGGTCAACTCGTCCCGAACGTCCGGCGGCAGATTCGTCCAGGGTGGCGGGTTGACCGGTGCTAGCGGGGACGGGGGGGCTCAACGCGAGCGGGATGGGAGTCGGACATGCGGCGTCTCCTGCCGAAGGATGCTCGTCATGACGATCGAACCAGCCGGCCAACTCCAGTAAGGCCGACATCTCGATTATTGGCGGGCCAGCGGCAAATCGCCACAGTGTGTCAACCGTGGCTGTATTGTGGCGGCTTCCAGTGGCCGGCGTTGGGCGTGTACCTGACGGACGGCCGGCTGTCGATCGACAACCACCCGGCCGAGCAGGCGATCCGGCCGCTGGCCGTGGGCCGCCGCAACTGGCTGCACATCGGCGGCGACGGCGGCCTGCAGCCGACGGCCGTGTTGTTGAGCCTGGCGGCGTCGACGAAGCGGGCCGGGCTGAACCCGTGGGAGTACTTCCGGTTCCTCCTGACGGAGCTGCCGGCGCGACCGCCGGAGGCCGATCTCATGGACCTGTTGCCGGACGCCTGGGCTCGAACCCGCGCCGGGCCGCCCGCCCCGCCCGCGTGACGGGCCGTCATCACCCTCGATCCGAACACCTCCACCAAACATCCACGCGCCTCACGCGATCACACCGCGCTGAGCCCGTTCGCGCTCTTCTGCGCCACCTGCCCGTCACCGGACGCTTACCCTTTTTTGCACTCGTGGATCTATCGGACGGCTGCACACTCATCGTTTCTTAAGCGCGATTCTCATCCCATTCTCAGCCCGTTCTCATCGGTCATTCATTGAAAATCTCATCGCGTTTTAACTTGCAGATTGACCGCCGATCAACAATCATTGTCGGAGCGGCTTACCGCCACCGAACCTCTCCTCTTCTGGTGCTGCATGGCCCGCCGACGCCGCCTCTGGTGCGGACCGGCCACCGAACCCGCGGCGGTCGACGTATCTGACGTTGCAATCCCCATGCGCGCCGCCGTGGAAGTCGCTCTGGCCGAAGCGCTGGCCGGAGGCCAGTCGCCCGTCCGGGCCCGATTTGACGTGGCCCGGCGATTCGGACTAACTGTCCTGCGAGTCGAAGCGATTGAGTTGCAGTGCGGCGGCCGGATCGGGTTTCGCCGGAAGCGAACCGCCAATATCGCCGCATCCGACATCGGAAAGCGGGCCGCACCAGAATGTTAGCAAACTTTAATGATCTTTCTAATCAAGTTCCCATTACCTGTTTGCTATAAGACCGACAGTCCCTTATTCTGTTTTCCGCTCTCTTGGGAGTCATCATGTCGAACCGGGTCGGGTCAGCGCGCAAGGGCTTCACGCTGATCGAACTGCTGGTGGTGATCGC
>DATGAX010000326.1:0-4764 GCA_035312965.1 Acidimicrobiales bacterium | reverse complement strand
GGGCCCGGCCCCGGAGAGGATCTGCCGGATCCGGCGCCGCTCCCGCTGGCGGGCGGTGAGCCCGCCCGTGCGGCGCCTGGACCCCGCCGGCACCGTACGGGGGATGCGGTGGTAGCCCCACATGCGGGCCACCTCCTCGATCAGGTCGATCTCGCGGGTCACTTCCAGCCGCCACGTGGGGACGCCGACGGTGAACCCGCCCGGACCGGCCTCGACGTGGAACCCGAGCGGGCGGAGCAGCGCCTCCATATCGGGCTCGTCCAACTCGACGCCGAGCATGGCGTTGACGCGGGCGGGGCGCAGGTGGATGCGATGGGACGTCGGCAGGACGGGATCGCGGGCGTCCACCGTCGCCCCCCGCCGGAGGCTCTCGCCGCCGTCGACGGCCCGGAGAAGAGTGCAGAACCGCTCGACGGCCCGTACCGCCACGTCCGGATCGACGCCCCGTTCGAAGCGGGTGCGGGCCTCCGAATGGAGGCCCAGCCGGGCGCCGGTGCGGGCGATGGCGGCCGGAGCGAACCAGGCGCACTCCAGCAGGACCTGCCGGGTGCCCGGCCCGATCTCGGCGTTGGCGCCGCCCATGATCCCGCCCACCCCGACGGGCGTCCCGTCGGCGTCGCAGATGACGCAGTCGTCCGCCGTGAGGGCCCGCTCGACGTCGTCGAGGGTCACGAGAGTCTCGCCCTCCCGGCCCCGGCGGATGAGCAGCCCCCCGCCCCCCAACTGCTCGAGGTCATAGGCGTGGTTGGGCTGGCCCAGATCCAGCATCACGTAGTTGGAGACGTCGACGACGGCGTTGATGGGGCGCATCCCGGCCAGCGTCAGGCGCCGGGCGATCCAGCCCGGCGAGGGCCCGTCGGGCACGCCTTCGAGCACCGTGCCGGTGAAGCGGGGGCAGAGGTCGCCCGCTTCCACCACGATGGTCGCCTGCCCCACCGCGGCGTCGACCGGCGGGGCGCCGTCGGCCGGCCAGTGCCACTCCTCGCCGAGTGCGGCGGCTACGTCCCGGGCCACGCCTGCCATGCACAGGGCATCGGGCCGGTTGGGGGTGATGTCGAGATCGAACACGACGTCGGGATCGATGCCGAGCGCCTTGGTCAGCGGTGTGCCCGGCTCGGCCGAGCCGGGGGCGAGGATCATGAGCCCGGCCGCCGCCTCGGGCGAGTCGGCCAGATGCAGCTCGGTGGCCGAGCACAGCATGCCGTTGGAGATCTCGCCCCGCATCTTGCGCCGGCCGATCTCGAAGCCGCCCGGCAGCACCGCCCCGACGGGAGCCAGAGGCACCAGGTCGCCCATCTCGAAATTCCACGCCCCGCACACGATCTGCAGCGGCTGGCCGTCCCCGGCGTCGACGTCGACCAGCCGGATCCGGTCGGCGTCGGGATGGGAGCGGATGTCCAGGACGCGGGCCACGACGACATCACCGAGCCCGGCGCCCACCTCCTCGACTCCTTCCACGACCAGACCGAGCTGCGAGAACACCTCGGCCAGCCGTTCCACCGTCGCCTCGAGCGGGGCGTAGTCGCGTAGCCAGGAGAGGGGGGCGCGCATCAGGGTGTCCTAGAACTGGGAGAGGAAGCGGATGTCGTTGTCGAGCAGGGCGCGCATGTCGGCGAGGGCACCGCGCACCTGGGCCAGCCGGTCTATGCCGAAACCGAAGGCGAACCCGCTGTAGGCCTCCGCGTCTATGCCCACCGCCTCGAAGACGTTGGGGTCGACCATCCCGCACCCGCCCAGCTCGATCCAGCCCGACCCGCTGCAGGTCCGGCACCCGGCCCCGGCGCAGATGGGACAGGTCACCTCGAACTCGGCGGACGGTTCGGTGAACGGGAAGTACGAGGGCCGCAGCCGGGCATGCATACCCGGCCCGAAGAAGGCGGTGGTGAAGGATTCGATCACCCCGGCCATGTCCCCGAAAGTGATGCCCCGGTCGACGACCAGGCCCTCGATCTGGTGGAAGACGGGCAGGTGGCGGGCGTCGGGCGTGTCCCGCCGGTAGCAGCGACCGGGCATGACGGCGTATATGGGCAGGTCGCCCGCCTCCATCAGCCGCACCTGCACCGGTGAGGTGTGGGTGCGCAGGAGCACCTGACCGGGCTGGCCGAGCCGCAGGTACAGCGTGTCCCACATGCCCCGGGCCGGGTGGTCGGGGGGCATGTTGAGCGCCTCGAAGTTGTACCAGTCGGTTTCCGCCTCCGGTCCTTCGGCCACGCTGAACCCCATGGCCACGAAGGTGTCCTCCAGCTCGTCGCGGGTGGAGGTGACCAGGTGGACGTGGCCGGTCCCGCGCCCCGTCCAGGGCAGCGGCGGGCCGGGCGCCATGGCCAGGATCTCGGTCAGGTCGAGCCGCTCGGCGGCCAGCCGGCCCGCCCGGTGGCGCGCCTCCAGCCCTGCCTGGACCTGGTCCGCCTCCGCCTGTAGGGCGGTACGGGCCGTGTTGATGGCCTCGCCGGCCTGGCGCCGCTCGTCGGGTGGAAGCCCCCCGAGACGGGTGTGGAGGGCGGCCAGCGGAGACTTTTTCCCGAGGACTTCCCGTCTGGCCTCCTGGAACGCCTCCAGGTCCGGCGCTGCGCTCAGCCGCCGGCGGCCGTCCTGGAGCAGCTCCTCGGCCGCTCTGGCGATGTCGGTCATACCGGCTGCAGGTCCTCCAGGTCGATCAGGGGAAGGGTAAACCGGAACGTCGACCCGTGCCCCTCCTTTGACTCCGCCCGCAGCTCGCCGCCGTGGGACTCCACCAGGCCCCGGCTGATCCAGAGGCCCAGGCCCGAACCCGTGGGCCGACCCACGGCCCGCCGGAAGAACTTGGTGAACACCTTCGGCAGGTCGGCCTCCGGTATGCCCTCCCCCCGGTCGTGCACGCCCACCGACACCGAGTCGAGACCGACCTCGCCGTCGATGCGGAGGCCCTGGGGGGAGGCGTACTTGCAGGCGTTCTCCACCAGGTTGGTGAGGACCTGCTCGACCTTGTCCGGGTCGGCGTACACCTTGGGGAACCCTTCCGGGAACTCGGTCGTGGCCTCCAGCTCCGGGTACTCCATAGACACCTTCTCGACCACCGTGGCGGCCAGGCGGGGCAGGTCGACCATCTGGCGGCGCAGGATCAGGCGTCCGGTCTCCAGCCGGCTGATGTCGAGCAGCTCGGTGATGAGACGGGTGACGCGGTCGGCGTCGTGGTTGACCTGCTCGAGCATCATCTTCTTCTGGTCGTCCGCCAACCGCTCCCACCGGTTGAGCATCAGGCTGGTGTAGCCCTTCACCGACGTCAGCGGGGACCGCAGCTCGTGGCTGACGGTCGACACGATCTCGACGCCGCTCGGCTGGTGGCGCTCCCCTCGCGCCGGCGGCCGGACGGTCAGCACCGCCCCGGTCACGCTCCCGCCCCCGTCACGCAGGTAGGTGCCGGCGACGCTCACCGCCACCCGCTCGCCGCCGGGCTTCTTGAGCGTGGCCGCCTGAGGGACGATCGTGCGGGTGCCGGGCAGCCGGGACGGCGCCGGCCAACGGGTGCCGTCGGCCCGCTCGCCGTCGGCGTCGTGCCACTCCAAAACGTCGGCCAGAGACCGACCGACGATGTCGGCCGCCGCCACCCCGGAGACGCGCTCGAACCCGGGATTGACCTCTACCATCCGCCGGTCGGCGTCCAGCACGACCACCCCGTCGGGCAGGACCTCGATACCGACCATCACACCGCTCCCAGGATCGACCGCCGGCGCTGGCGGGCCGCTTCGAAGCAGATGACGGTGGCCGCCATGGCCACGTTGAGCGACTCCACACCGGCGCGCATCGGGATCGTCACCTGGCCGTCGACCAGCCCGCTCAGGCCGGCGGGCAATCCCCTGCTCTCGCTACCCAGCACGAGGGCGGTGCCCGCGTTCCACTCGATCCGGTCGTAGTCCCGCCCGCCCCGGGCGACCGCCGCCATTCGGCTCACGCCGCGCCCCCCGAGGCGGTCCAGCACATCCTCGGCTTCCCCGGCCACCACGAGGGGCAAGAGGAACATCGCGCCCGCGGAGGCGCGCACCGTCTTGGGGTTGTAGATGTCGACCGCACCCGCGCAGAACACTACCGCGCCGGTCCCCGAAGCGGCCGCAGAACGGATGATGGCCCCCGCGTTGCCGGGATCCTGCACCCCGACTGCCACCACGGTCAGACCGTCGGCATTCAGGGAGTCGAGAGGCACGTGCCGCATCGGGAGCACCGCCGCCACCGGCTGGGCGGCGACAGCGTCGCACACCCGGTCCAGCACGCCGGGCTGCAGCTCGTGCACGGTGGCGCCGGCCGCGGCGGCCCGGGCGGCCAGCTCGCGGTGGTCGGCGCCCGCTGTCGCGTCCAGGTAGACCGCCTCGACCGCGGCGCCGGCCCGCAGCGCCTCGTCGAGCAGCTTCGGTCCCTCGGCCACGAAGCGGCCCGCGTCCCACCGGTCGGCCCGCCGGGAAGCCAGCCGGCGCAGCCGTTGGACCGGCTCACTCCGGATCGAGAGGCTGCCCAGGGGTCGCCCGCTCCTGCTGCGTCCGCTTAGGCGGAGGTGGCAGAGGGAGCGGACGCGGCCGCCGCGCCGGGGGCGCCGGCCAGGGCGTCGCGGGCCACTCCGACCAGGGCGGCGAAGGCCTGCTCGTCGGTCACCGCCAGGTCGGCCAGGATCTTGCGGTCGACCTCCACCCCGGCCTCCCGCAGACCGGCGATGAGCCGGCTGTAGGAGATGCCGTTGATGCGGGCCGCCGCGTTGATGCGCTGGATCCACAGCTGGCGGAAATCCCCCTTCCG
>DATGAX010000325.1:0-2652 GCA_035312965.1 Acidimicrobiales bacterium | reverse complement strand
CGGTGTCCAACGCCCCCACCCCGCCCAACACGATCGGCGGGGTGGCCTGCGAGACCGTCTTCTTCGTGGACGAGCCGACCGGGAAGCTGGGGGGCGTCCTGACCGTGTCCGACCGCTATCAGACCGCGGCCGGCACTTCGGTGGGGATCCTGCAGTCCGACGCCGAGCACCGCGAGGGGCAGGCCGCCCACCAGGGGTGCGCCGCCGGCATCACCCTGGGCGTCGACCCGCCCGCCGCGGCCCGGGTCCAGATCTACTTCGGGGCCAGCGGGGTCGGGAGCGCCGCGACGGAGCTGGTCGCGTCGTCCAGAGCCGACGACGTGGGCCTGCTCGACTGCTGACCCGGGTCGCCTGCCACACTGGCACCGCCATGGCCGAAGAGGACCTCTGGGAGGAGCACGCCGGCTGGTGGCAGGCCGGGTTCACGGAGGGCGCCGACGCCGAGTACGAGGAGCAGATCCTGCCCCTGATCGGGGCCCAGCTCGAGGGGGCCACCCGGGTCCTCGACGTGGGATGCGGTGAGGGGCAGGTCGGCCGGCTGGCGGCGGGCCTGGCCGCCACGCGGCTGGTCGTCGGTGTCGATCCGACTGCGGCGCAGGCCCAGGAGGCCAAACGGCGCGGCGGGGGAGTGCTCGTGGGGCGGTCCGACGCCGCCGCCCTCCCTTTTTCCGACCGGTCCTTCGATGCCGTCGTCGCCTGCCTCGTCTTCGAGCACATAGAAGCAGTGGACGAGGCCATCGCCGAGGTCGGGCGCGTGCTGCGGCCCGGAGGGCGCTTCCTCTTCCTCCTCAACCACCCGCTCCTGCAGACGCCGGGGTCCGGCTGGATCGACGACACCATCCTGGAGGAGCAGTACTGGCGGATCGGGCCGTACCTGGTGGAGGACCGCTGCATCGAGGAGGTGGAGAAGGACGTCTGGATCCCGTTCATCCACCGCCCACTGTCGCGTTATGTCAACGCCATGGTTGCGGCTGGCCTGTATGTGACGCGGATGGACGAGCCCGCCCCGCCGCCCGGCTTCCTGGCCCGGGCGGCCGAGTACCGGGACGCCGCCACCATCCCTCGCCTGCTGGCCCTGCGCGCGGAGAAGTTCGGGGCACAATAGGAGGGGCATGGTCGAGTTCGTCATAGTGACCGGGATGTCCGGGGCGGGGCGGTCCCAGGCCGGCGCCACCTTCGAGGACCTCGGGTGGTTCGTCGTGGACAACCTTCCGACCGCCCTGATCCTCGACTTCGCCGAACTGTCCACCCGGCCCGGCTCGGGCCGTGACCGGGTCGCCCTGGTGGTCGGGCGCGACATCGAGCAGCTGGGCGAGCTGGTCCCCGCCGTGAAGGAGCTCAGGCGGCGCGGGGTCACCGTCCGCACGTTGTTCCTCGACGCCCGGGACGAGGTGCTGGTCCGCCGCTTCGAGGGGACCCGGCGGCGCCACCCGCTCGGCCGGGAGAAGATCCTCGAAGCCATCGCCGTCGAGCGGGAGCGGCTCGTCCCCATCCGGGAGACGGCCGACATCGTGATCGAGACCACGGACCTCAACGTCAACCAGCTGCGGGACCGGTTGATCCAGCTCTTCATGGACCGGGGCGACGAGCCCATGCAGATCACGGTTGTCTCGTTCGGGTTCAAGTACGGCCTGCCGCCCGACGTGGACAACGTCTTCGACGCCCGCTTCCTCCCCAACCCTCACTGGGTGGATGAGCTGCGCGATCTGACCGGCCTCGACCAGCCGGTGCGGGACTTCGTGATCGAGGGCCCGGGAGCGGCCGAGTTCATCGAGCGGGTCGACGACCTGCTCGGCTTCCTGCTCCCCTGCTACGCCCAGGAGGGCAAGTCCTACATGGGGGTGGCCATCGGCTGCACCGGCGGGCGGCATCGCTCCGTGGTGCTGGCCGAGGAGATCGCCGGCCGTATCCGCAAGCGGGGCTATGGGGCGGCCGTGTTCCACCGGGACATCAGCCGATGACCGGGACCACCCCGGCCCGGCCCGGCCCCCGGGTCGTGGCGTTGGGCGGCGGCCACGGGCTGGCCACCACGCTGCGGGCCGCCCGCCGGTACGCCGGCGAGCTGACCGCGGTGGTGTCGGTGGCCGACGACGGCGGGTCGAGCGGCCGGCTGCGGGAGATCGCCGGGATCCCGGCGCCCGGCGACCTCCGGCGGTGCCTGGTCGCCATGGCGGCCGACGGGTCGCCGTGGGCCCCCGCTTTCGAGTACCGGTTCCCGAACGGCTCGGGCGACCTGGAGGGCCACGCCCTCGGCAACCTGCTGATCGCCGGGTTGGCCAACGTCACGGGCGACTTCGGCCGCGCCCTGGATCTGGCCGCCGAGCTCCTCGGCACCATCGGCCGGGTGGTGCCCGCCACCTCGGTGCCGGTGGTGCTCAAGGCCGACGTGGCCGGCCGGGAAGTGGTGGGCCAGGTGGCGGTGTCGGAGACCAGCGGGGCCATCACCTGCGTTTCGATCGTCCCGCCCGACGCGACGGTCCCCGAGGAGGCCGGGCGGGCCCTGGCGGACGCCGACCAGGTGGTGCTCGGGCCCGGCTCTCTGTTCACGAGCGTTCTGGCCGTCGCCGCCGTCCCCGGCATCCGGGCCGTGCTCGAAGCGCGCGCCGGTGGGCGGGTGTACGTCTGCAACCTGCGGCCGCAGCCGCCGGAGAC
>DATGAX010000324.1:0-2761 GCA_035312965.1 Acidimicrobiales bacterium | reverse complement strand
CGGGGGCACGACCGTCCCCAAGCCGTCGACCGCCAGGCGGCCCTTGGCCCTCCTCCACGCCCGGAGCGCCCACCAAGCGGCCCTCAGCGTCGAGAAGCCGAAGCGGGAGCAGGGAGGCGCCTGATAAGCCCGTGGCGTCTCCCTCGAAGCCTCGCGGTGTTGAGAGGACGCAGGAGTCACGAAGGTGAGTTCTCCAGGAGCCCCCGCTGGTCGAGGTCGGCCACGAACCAGGCCACGTCGGCAGCGGCCTGGTCCGGGTCGATGCCGAACTCCTCGACGAGGATGCCGGCCAGCCGATCGGTGGTACACCCCTGGGCGAGTGCGTGCCAGAGCAACGTTCCGGTCTCGTTGACCGCAAGGTAGACGGAACGGCCCGCGTCCAACACCACGATCTGGCTGGCGACTTCCTGCCAGAGGACGCCTTCCTGGCGGAGCCGTCTCGAGGGGGTCATCGGCTACAGCGCCGCGGCAGGGTGCCGAGCGCGTCGAGGATCCGTCGCCCGCTCTCGACGTCGAAGGGTGGGCGCCACGGAACTTCGACGGCGACAACCGGTATCTGCCGCTCCACCGCCGCCGCGGCGGCGAGCAGGGCCGCATTGAAGCTGCTGTCGGCGAGACCGGCCACCCGGGACTGGCCCAACATGGCGAAGACGGCATCCGGACCCGACAGGCGAGTCAAGCGAAGGGCGTCGGCGTCGGGGGATGGGCAGAGCAGCGCGACGGCGCCCAGCGGTACGGCTTCCGCGTCCCTCGAGGGGTCCCGTACGAGGCACACCGCGGTCCGGCCGTCGGCGGTCGCACGTTCTAAGGGCTTCACCGGCCAGAGCCTCGTCACGGGCTGCATGCCGGCTCGAAGCCTCAGCTCAGTGGCCCGGCCCACGCACCGAACCGTCTCGCCGGAAACCTCGAGCACCACGAGATCGTCGGACAGGAGCCCCGCTCCCGCGGCGCAGCACAGGGCGGCGATGGTCGACTTGCCGCTACCTGACGGCCCGATCAGAGCCAGAGCCCTCGAGTCATGGATCACTGCGCTCCCGTGCAGGACCGGGCGTCCCCGAAGGGTCCACAAGACGGCCGTGACGGTGCCGACGAGTAGCACGTCGACCATCCCGTCGTCGGTTCCGGGTCGAGGGCGGCATTCGACCGAAGAGGCATCGGCGCTGATGAGGAAGTCACAGAGCGTGTGGACCCTGAGCGTGTAGCCGTCCGGTTGCCTGTAGAGCGAGTAGATGTCGGCACCGAGGTGGCGGCACACGGCCACCGCCGACCCCTGCAGTGGAGCTTCCGGAGCGGGTCCCGCCTCCCGGATGGTGACGTCGGGCGTGCAGATGCGGTCCAGCGGCCGCCCGAACGGGCGCCTGGTCTCGAAGACCAGCCCCATGTGCCTTCGCAACCGTACGAGCGGGGACCTCGTTGCGGCGGTTGCCCGTCGTGCGGATACGCCGGTCACCACGACTCAGTCCCGCGGTGGAGCGGCTAGGAGGTGTGGTTATGGACCGGCGTGTGCGCCGGGTAGTTGCCGTCGATGTAGTTCCCCCCGTTTGACGCCAGTGTGATCTCCTGGAGGGTGCCGACCTCCCGGATCTCCGGGGGGACGTAACGGTGTTCCTCGCTCATGATGAGAGATACGCCGGGGGCAGGACATTTCCTTCTCTAGCCGACCCCGTTTCCGGTTTCCGCAGCTCGTGGCTCCCCCCGCCGGTCGGTCCGCCGGGCGCCGCGCCAGGCGCTGGAGAGGAGCACCCCGGCCGCGAACGGGAGATCGTCCACGAGGTAGCGGCGCCCCAGCCGCTTGGGCTCACGGCCCAGGCGGTACAACCATTCCAGGCCGGTCCGCTGCATCCAGCCAGGCGCGCGGCGACCCTCAGCGAGGAAGTCGATGCCACCCCCTGAGGCGACGAACCACCAATCGGGGCGTCGGGCCGCGAGAGACTCCATGACCCTCTCCTGCTTCGGGAACCCCAGCCCTACGAAGCAGATGCAGCGCCCGAACGAGTCGACCGCTTCCTGAAGGGCGGTGACCGCCGCCGGGTCGTCCTCGAACCCGAACGGCGGCGTGTGGAAGCCGGCTCGTAAGCCGGGGTGGAGTGAGCCCAGGAGGCCCACCGCGTCCTGGGCTGCCCCCGGCCGGCCTCCCAGGAGCATCACGGGCACCCCCTCACGAGCGGCTCGGTCCACCAGGCGGCACAGCACGGTGGAGCCGGCCACTCGTTCGGGAATCGCGGTGTTCTGCAGACGGGCCGCCCAGATCAACGGCATGCCATCGGCCAGCACCAGGTCGGCCGACTGGGCGATCTGGGTCAGTTCCGGGTGTCTTCTCACCTGTAGGGCGACGTCCACGTTGACGAATATCGCCCGGCCTCCCCGGCCCGACTGGAAGCTGCTCAGCACGTGCTCCACTGCTTCCGCCTCGTGCATAGCGTCCAGGTCGATTCCGGCCACGCGGACCCTCGGCGGCGGCTGGTCGGGAAGTTCGGTCGGCTCTGTTTCGTCGGTAACGGTCATGCGCTCGGTCGGCCCCGTGATAGGAGAAGGAACCTTCCAGGTACGATCCCCGGCGGGAAAACTTGCGGTCCTTGCCAAACCGCCCGGCTCTGGTGCACTGCTCCAGTACTTCTCCGGCGGCCACCCACTTCCTCTCGCGCCCGGCGTCAGATCTGGATTCAGAACCTGCTCGGGACCTGCGAAGGAGTGTTCCCCGCCGACGCCGCCCGCACCATACGAGGACCTGGGTCTGGACCCAGAGGCATCCGTCGCGGGC
>DATGAX010000323.1:0-2668 GCA_035312965.1 Acidimicrobiales bacterium | reverse complement strand
CTCGGCCATGGCCCGGTCCAAGCCGGCCGCGACCGAGTCGAGATCGGCTACGTCCATACGGACCTTCAACGACCGCCGGCCGAGCGCGCTTACCGCGGCCTCCGTGGCATCCAGGCTGCCGGCGATCGGCGCGTCCGGGCGGGACCCGGCGAGGTTCCCTTCCAGCACACCGGTCCCCTCTTTTTCCGTGCGAGCGGCCAGAACCAGGTCATGTCCGGCGTGGGCGAGCGCGATGGCACTCGCCGCTCCTATACCCCGGCTGGCCCCCGTCACCAACGCCACCGAAGCGCTCACGACCGCACCTTCCGGGCCGGGTGAGCGGGGTGCAGCTCCGTCCATTCGATGGCCACCCTTCGCGCCGCGATCCGCCACCCGCCGTCCTGGGCCCGGTAGCGGTCGTGGTAACGGATCATCATCACCAGGTCGACCGGGCCGTTGGCCGTCCGCTCGTAATGGTGGGCCACGCAGTGCACCCGGCCCACCGCTTCGGCACCGCCGCCTTCGAACACACCGCCGCCCACGTGGTGGAATGTCCGGTCGTAGCCGGCCACCGCCTCGAGGGTGCGCACCACCTCTCCGCCGGTCCACTCGTTCTCGACCGGCCCGGAGTCGGTTTGGACGCGGAGGACGCCGTCGTCGGTGAACAGGGCCAGCAGAGCGGCCCCGTCGCGATCGTCCACGGCCTCCGCATAGCGGTCCACCAGATGGCGCAGGGCGACGATGTCCTCGGGGGTCACTCCCCGATCCACCCGGCGGCGGCGATCACGGCTTCGGCCCGGTCGAGGAACCGTTCCTGATCGCCATAGAAGGTCAGAGGTATGTCGAGGTCGGTGACCCCCGCCTCGACCAGCACCCGGCTGCGCTCGAGCGTGGCGGCCAGGTCGGGCGCGCCGTCGGCGTCCCGACCGACACGGGCCGTGGACCGCACCCGGAGGCTGGCCGGATCCCGGCCGGCGGCATCGAAGCGCCGGCGCAGCTCCACGATGCCCGCCGCGATGCCCTCCCGGCGCTCACCCATGATCGGGATCCACCCGTCGCCCAGCTCGACGATGCGCCGGAGGTTGCGGCCGTTGAGGGTGCCGGAGAAGAGCACGGGTATGCCCCCGGGCGAGACCGGCTTGGGGTCGCACCAAATGTCACTGAAGCTGACAGTAGATGTCTGGCAGGACGCCGGGTCCGAACCCCAGAGCGCCCGGCAGGCGGCAATGCCGTCGGTGAGCATCTGGCCCCGATCCGCATGGTCTATGCCGAGGGCGTCGAATTCCTCCTTCTGCCAACCCGTACCGACGCCCAGCTCCAGCCGTCCACCCGATATGGCGTCGACGGTGGCGGCCCATTTGGCGAGGAGCACGGCGGGGCGCAGGGGCACTATCAGGATTCCGGTGGTCAGGCCGAGCCGTGTCGTCGCGGCGGCGACCGCGGCCAGAACGGTCAACGGCTCGTACCAGGGGGCTTCGGGCGGGAAGACGAAGTCGCCCCAGGGGTAGCGATCGGCGTGCGGGCCCATGACGACATGGTCCGATATGGATACTGCAGAGAATCCGGCCGCTTCGGCCCGCTGGGCGATGTGCAGCAGCGACGCCGGGTCCGATCCCGGCTCCGAGGCGATCGGCAGCCTCAGCGTGAGCTTCACCGGGCTCACGCCGTCGGATCCATCCGCAGGTGCTGGCGCACGTCGCCCATCATGTCGATCATCGTGTAGTCCCTCTCGGCAAAGCGCCACTCCCCGTCGATCCGGCGGAAGCGGTCGTCGTAGCGGCCGGCCACGATCGGTTGCAATGACAGGGCGTCGGTCTTCTGGAACACCGTGTAATAGGACCGGCACCGGGCCACGCCCTCCTGCTCGTCGATTTCCACTATGGGATTGCTCACGACGTGCTTGGTCCGCGGCGTGCCGTCGGCGTGGCGGATGGTGGTGGAGGCGATCAACCGAGCCATCTCCGGGCCCGACAGGCGGCGGGCCGGCGGCGGGGCCACGATGAATTCGGCGGTGGCGAAAAGGTCCTCGGCCAGCTCCTCGAACCGCCCGGAATCGATCGTCTCCGCATAGCGGTACAGGAGGTTGGTGATCGCCACCTCGCTCGAGGTCATCCGGGTCACCATAGGCGCGCCCGCCCACTCGACAGCCGAGGCCGGCTTGGCAAGGGATTGACGGGATGGCGCTTCTAGAATATTTTTCTAACAATGCGTGAGTACGCCCACCCTGCCATCGACGCGCTCCGAGAAGCCGGAGATGAGCTCAAGAAGGAAGCGGCGGTGAGCGCCGAGGAGCGCCGGCTCTCGGCCAACGCGGCCAAGATCCTGCGCCAGACCGGTGCCATGCGGTTGATCCAGCCGGCCCGCTACGGCGGGCTGGAGGCGGACCCCCGTTGCTTCGTGGAGGCCATGATGACGGCGGCCGAGTACGACGGGGCCGCCGGCTGGGTGCTCGGGGTGGTGGGGGTGCACAACTGGCACATCGGGTTGTACGCCGACTCCGTCCAGGCCGAGGTGTGGGGTGACGATCCCGACACGTGGATCAGCTCGTCGTACAACTACGTGGGCCGGGCCACGCCGGTGGATGGTGGCTTCCGGCTCACCGGCCGCTGGGGCTTCTCGTCGGGCTGCGAGCACGCCAACTGGGTCTTCGTCGGTGGCGTCGTGTTCGACGACGACGGCCAGCCCCTGG
>DATGAX010000322.1:0-4168 GCA_035312965.1 Acidimicrobiales bacterium | reverse complement strand
CGGCGTCGGTGCCGAATACCGGGCATGGACTTCGACATCGAGGACTACAAGCGCCGGACCGGCCGCCTCCGCTGGGACGACCTCGATCTCGACCGCTTCCGATCCACGCCTCTTCCCCCGGCGGCGCTGCGTTGCGTCCGCTACATGCACGACGTCGAGTACCACACCGTCTGCTACCTGAGGGACCTGTTGGTGAGCCCCGCCCACAGTGACCCCGAGATCACATCGTTCCTGTCCTTCTGGGTCTTCGAGGAGTTCTGGCACGGAGAAGCCCTCGCCGCCGTTCTCGCCGCCCACGGCGAACCAGCCGGCCAGTCCCGGGTCGCCAGCATGCGCCGGCGGCTCGGATGGAGAGAACGCGTTCGCCCGCTGACGATGATGTTCGGCTCCGCGCTCGCCGGGGAGGACTTCGTGGCCGTGCACATGACCTGGGGAGCCATAAACGAATGGACCACCCAGGCCGGCTACAGCCAACTGGCCCGCCAAGCCGGCCACCCCGTGTTCTCCGAACTGCTCCGGCGGATCATGCGCCAAGAGGGCCGGCACATCGACTTCTACGCGTACCAGGCGACGCGTCGCCTCGCCGCCACCCCGCGAGCCCGCCGGCTGACCCGCTTGGCCCTCACCCGGCTCTGGTCACCGGTCGGATCAGGGGTCATGCCGGCGGCCGAGACGGCCCACCTGGCCCGCTACCTGATGTCCGGACCGGACGGCCTGGCCACCGCCCGACGGATCGACCGCCGGGTGGACCGTCTGCCCGGACTGGCCGGCTTGCGGCTGCTCGAACGATCCGTCACGGGCCTGGCCGCGTCGTAGCATCGAGGCCGTGCCCTGGTGGTCGTGGCTCCTGATCGCCGTCGGTCTGGTCGCTCTGCTCTCCGGCTACGCCTTCCGCCGCCAGCTCCGGTTCGCCATGAAGCTCACCAAGGCGCTGGCGACCGACGAGCGGCTTCCCCGGCCTTTGCGGTGGGCGATCGGCGTCGCCCTTGCCGTCAAGATCGTCCCGGTCCCGGACTTCGGAGTCGACGAGGTCATCCTGCTGCTGATCGGGGTGCTGCTGCTGACCGTGTACCGCCCGACGTTTCTGGCCATCGTGGCCGAGACCCGGGGACTGCCTCTTCGGTCCGATACGGGCGGGGACCGGTAAGGCGATGATCAGGCCCGGATGCGCTCGTTGCCCGGGTCGTACAGCGGCTTCAGGCTGATCCCAGCGGCCGCCAGCCGCCCTCCCACGTTGACCTCGTACCGACCTGATCCGCTGTACTCGGCAGTCACGGGTTCGCCGTCGCGCCGCCAGAGCCAGGCCAAACCGACGCAGGCGCCCAGCGTCTCGGACCAGGCGGCCGAGGTGACCTGGCCGACAGCGGCGCCATCCCGCAGCAGAAGCTCCCCGCCCCACATCATCAATTCCGGGTCGTCCAGCCGGAACGACACCAGACGGCGCCGGGGCCCTTCGGCTCGTACCTTCTCGACCGCCTCGCGGCCGAGGAAGGGAGTGGACGACTTCAGCTTGCAGGTGAACGTGAGTCCGGACTCGACCGGTCCGTAGTCCGGCGTGAGATCGGGCCCCCAGGCCCGGTAGCCCTTGTCGAGGCGGAGCGAGTTGATGCTGTAGTAGCCGGCGTCGGCCACGCCGAGGTCGGTCCCCGCTCGGCGCAGATCCTCGTACACGCCGACCGCGAACTCGGCCGGGACGTACAGCTCCCAGCCCAGCTCGCCGACGTAGGTGATCCTCGTCGCCCGGACCGTGGCGTAGCCCAGATCGATCTCCCGGCTGGTGGAGAACGGGAAGATCTCGTTGCCCAGGTCGGCCCGCGTGAGGCGGGTCAGCAGCTCCCGCGAGAGGGGGCCCATGACGCCATAGACGGCATAAGCGGTGGAGACGTCCACCACCGCGACGTGCTGAGCGAGGCGCACATGACGCTCGATCCACGACAGGTCCCGCATGACCGAGGCGGAGCTCGTGACGAGGAGGTACCGGTCGTGGGCCAGGCGGGTCAGGGTGACGTCGGCCTCGTAGCCGCCCCGGTCGTTGAGCATCCCGGTGTACACGGACCGGCCGACCGGGACGCTCACATCGGCCGTGCACAGCCATTGCAGCACCTCTTCGGTGTCCCCGCCGGTGAGGAGGAGCTTGCCGAACGATGTCTGGTCGAACACCGTGACGGCGTGGCGCGTCCGGCGCTGCTCGTGGGACGACCACGCCAACCAGTCGGGGCGCTCCCACGTGTATTCGATGACCGGTGTCACCCCGGCTGGAGCGAACACGTTGGCCCGCTCCCAGCCCATCTTCGAACCGAAGCAGGCGCCGGCTTCTGCGAGCAGGTGGTGGGCCGGCGACCGGCGGAAGGGCCGGGCCGTCTCGAGCTCCCGGTTGGGCCACGGAATGGCGTAGTGGAGGCCGAGCACCTCCCCCACCCGGTCGTGGAGCCACTGGTTGTTGCCGTTGAACGGGGCGAAGCGGCGGATGTCGACGGCGCTCAGGTCGCGGGTCGGGGATCCTTCGACGATCCACTCGGCCAGGGCTCTTCCGGCGCCGCCCGCGGAGGCGATGCCGACCGAGTTGAAGCCGGCGGCCACGAAGAAGCCGTCCACCTCGGGGCTCTCGCCGAGGATGAACTGGTTGTCCGGGGTGAAGCTCTCCGGCCCGTTGTAGAACTTGCGGATACCGGCGTCGTGCAGAGCCGGGATACGGTGCAGCGCGCTCTCCATCAGGATCGAGAAGTGGTCCCAGTCCTCGTCCAGGAGCTGGAACTCGAACGGGTGGGGGATGCGGTCCGGAGCGACCCACGGCTTGGCCCGCGGCTCGAAGCCGCCCACGACCAGCCCTCCGACCTCCTCCTTGAAATAGGTGTAGCCGTCGGGATCGCGGAGGATCGGCATGTCGCGGTGGACCCCGTCGATCTGATCGGTCACCACGTAGAAGTGCTCCGCCGAATGGAGCGGGACGTTGACCCCGGCCATGAGCCCGACCGCCTTCGCCCACTGCCCGGCGCAATTGACGACGACATCCGCCTCGATCGGGCCGCTCTCGGTCTCGACGGTCGCGACGCGCCGGCCCCTCAGTCCCACACCCGTGACGCGGACTCCTTCGAGCAGGCGGGCGCCGCCGTACCGGGCGCCGCGGGCCAGTGATGCGGTCACATCGACCGGGTTGACGGTCCCGTCGCCCGGCAGCCAGATGGCGCCGACCAGGTCGTCATGGCGCAGCACCGGATACTTCTCGCCCGCCTCGGCCGGGCTCAACAGCCGGCATTCGAGGTCGAAGGCCTCGGCCGTTGCCGCCGTGCGCTGGAGCTGGTGCATCCGGTCGGGGGTGCGGGCCACTGTCACCCCCCCGCACCGTTTGAACCCGGTGGCCAGTCCCGTCTCCTTTTCGAGCTCGCTGTAGAGCTGGGCCGAATATTGGACCAGGCGGGTGCCGCTCTCGGTGGCCCGCAGCTGCCCTACGAGCCCCGCCGCGTGCCAGGTCGTGCCGCCGGACAGGTGGCCCTGCTCCAGAAGAACGACGTCGGTCCGCCCCAGCCGGGTGAGGTGATAGGCCACGCTGGCGCCGATCACCCCACCGCCGATGATGACGATTTCGGCGCTGGTCGGCAGGTCCATTCTCTGGGCCAAGGGACGACCCGCTCAGCTGTCCCGCACGGCTTGCTCGATCAGGGCATCGAGCTCCCGGCTCCGGAAAGTGGCGACAGCCCGCTCGTACTTCTCCATCCCCCAGCTCCAATAGTCGAAGTCGATCGAGCTCATGGCGTCCTGGATGGATGCCCACAGCGTCCATCCGTATTGCGACATGAGTCCGTGGAGCCGGGCCCGCGCCACCCGACTCGGGCGGGGCCGCCCGTAGTAGCAGGTCACCAGGTGCTCGAGCTGGGCGTCGGTGAGGTGGCACTCGCTCCAGATGTTGCCCAGCTCGAAGCAGGGGTCGTTGTTCCCGGCGTACTCGTAGTCGATCAACCGCACGTCCTGCCCGTCGTCGATGAAGTTGGCGGCGAGAAGGTCGTTGTTGCACGCGACCGTGCCGTCCGGCCGGTCGGCGAGGACGCGCCGGATGGTGTCGACGTGGTCACCGAACTCCGTATACCCCTTCGGCAGACGGTAGCCGCCGGCCAGGACCCGGCCCAGGTAGTCCCGCTGGACGGAGAACATGTCGAAGTCGTTGACGAAC
>DATGAX010000321.1:0-3578 GCA_035312965.1 Acidimicrobiales bacterium | reverse complement strand
TCGGTGGCGTCGGCTGTGCGGTGGTCGAATCGGGCGGCGTGGAGCGGAGGATGATCGACGGCGACCAGCTGGTGCAGGGACTGCTCACCGACGACCCGAGCTGGATCACCGACCCGGTCGCCCGGCAGTTCCGCGAGTTCGCCGACGCCATACCGGGCAACGACCGCAAGGCCCTGGCCGCCCAGGCCACGGCCGTGCACCGCGGCGGCGTCGACCTGGCCGCCATCACCGCGCCGACCCTCCTCATCGCCGGCCGCGACGACCCGCTGGCCTCGCGACCCGAGGTCCTGGTCGGCGCCATCCCGGGGGCGAAGCTCCTGGTGGTCGACGGCGACCACATGGGAGCCCTGGGCGACCCCCGCTTCGTGCCGGCGATGGTCGGGTTCTTGTCAGAGGCCTCAGAGGCCTAACTCCTTGGCCGCCTGCTCGAGGGCGGCGAGGTGGCCGGCCACCCCTTCGTGGCCGAGGCGCATTGTGTCCACGGTGACGTGGGTGGCCGCCGCGTCCCGCCACTTGGCCGCGTGGCGGGCCGCGTCGGGGCCGGCGCCGATCCGCCCCTCCATGCCCAGCGCGGAGGCGTCCCGGCCCGATTCGGCGGCCGCCTCGCCGATGATCCGGCGGGCCTCGTCCAGCCGGTCGCCGGGCGCGTGCATCGGGAACCACCCGTCGGCCAGGCGACCGATCCGGCGGTAGGCGGCGGGCGAGCTCCCACCCATCCAGATCGGGATGGGACGCTGCACCGGCAGGGGGGCGATGCCGGCTCCCCGCACATGATCGAACTCCCCGTCGTGGTCGACCGCCCGCTCGGTCCAGAAACGGCGCAGCAGGCCGATCTGCTCCGCCTGGCGGCGCCCCCGGGTCCGGAAGTCCTGACCCAGCGCGTGGTACTCGACCTCGTTCCATCCCACGCCCAGCCCGAGCCGGAAGTGGCCGTCCGTGAGGATGTCGACCTCGGCGGACTGCTTGGCCAGCAGGGCGGTCTGGCGCTGGGGGGCGATGATGATCCCGGTGACCAGCTCGAGTCGGGTCAGGGCAGCCAGGAAACCGAAGAGGACAAAGGGCTCGTGGAAGGTGGTGTCCACGTCGTAGGGGCCGTTCCAGCCCGGGTAGGCCGCCGGGTCGGCCCCGACCACGTGGTCGAACACGAGTATGTGGGCGAACCCGAGCTCCTCCACCCCGCGCACGTATTCGCGCACCGACGTCGGATCCGCGGGGAGCTCGGTCTGCGGGTAGATGGCACCGATCTGCATGCCCCTTGTCTACCGCCGCGCGAAGCTTCGGGAATGTCGACGTTCATCGTGCGCCTCGATCCGGGCCGGGCGGCGGCCGGAGTCACCCGGGTAGCGGTGAAGGACCTCATCGACATGGAGGGTCTCCCCACCACCTGGGGGTCGAAGGTGGTGGCGGCCCGGGGTACGGGAGGCGCGGTGTCCGACGCCGCCTGCCTGGCCGGCATCCGGGCGGCCGAGAAGGCCGGCGCGGCCGTGATCGTGGGCAAGACCAACCTGCACGAGCTGGCCTTCGGAGTGTCGGGGATCAACCCGTGGTACGGCACCCCGGTCAACCCGCTCGACCCCCGGCTGGTACCGGGCGGCTCCTCGAGCGGGTCGGCCGTGGCGGTGGCGTCCGGCGAGGCCGATGTCGCGCTCGGGACCGACACGGGCGGGTCCATCCGTATACCGGCCGCCTGTTGCGGGATCGTGGGCCTCAAGACGACCCGCGGTCGTGTAGGCCTCACCGGTGTTCAGCCGCTGGCCCCGTCGCTCGACACGGTGGGCCCGATGGCCGCGACGGTCGAGGGGGTGGCGGCGGGCATGAGCCTGCTCGAGCCGGGGTTCGAGTGGCGCGGGGGCGCCCCGGCGCAGCGCATCGGCCGGTTCCGGCCGCCGGCCGAGGATTGGGTGGACGAGGCCGTTGACCGGATGCTGAGCCGCCATCAGGGTGAGGTCGTCGACGTCGAGTTGCCCGGTTGGGGCGCGGCCACCGACGCCATGAGCGTGATCCTGATGTCCGAAGCGTGGTCGGTCCACGAGAAGCTTTGGCGGGAGAACGCCGGCGAGTTGTCACCTGATGTGGCGGCGCGCCTGGAAATGGGCTCGATGATCGATCGGACCGAGGTGGCGGCGGCCTGGGAGCAGGCGAGGACGTGGGCCGCCGAGCTGGCTGCCGTGCTCGCCCAGGTGGACGTGATCGCCCTGCCGGTGCTGGCCGGCGCTCCGCCGCCCATCGACGAGGCGGCGCGCATGACGTCGCTGCGCTACACCGGCCCGTTCAACCTGGCCGGGGTGCCGGCCCTGGCCGTGCCGGCCCTGGCCGTGCCGGCCCCCGGGGCGGGTGGGGCCGGCGCGGATCCGCCTGTGGTGCCGGCCAGCCTGCAGTTGGTGGGGCCGGGGCACCGGGAGGATCTGCTGCTGAGGACGGCACTCGCCATCGAGGAGGAAGGCCGGGCCGGTTGAGCGGCGTCACCGACCGCTTCCTCGAGGCCGCCGCCGGTCAGGACGGGGTCGCGTCCGGAGCGGGCCGGCCGCCACCTCGGACTAGGCCGTGGCCGGGGGGCTGCCCTTGACGCTGGTGCGGAACATCTCGCGCCGCACGCCCGAGTAGTCGTTGAGGGCGTTGTGCAGGGTGCACCGGTTGTCCCAGATGGCCAGCGTGCCCTCTTCCCAGCGGAGACGGAAGGTGAGGTTCTCGGTGGTCGCATGGCGGTAGAGGTGCTCCAGGAGGGGTTGCGACTCGGCCGGTGTCCAACCGTCGAAACGGTTGGTGTAGACGGGGTTGACATAGAGCGACAGGCGGCCGGTGACGGGATGGCGGCGCACCACCGGGTGCACGTGCTCCTCGTAGGCGTCGGGTGACGGCTCTATGGCCATCGACGTCAGCGAGCGGGCCCGGTCGAGGAGGCCCCCGGTCCCGTAGGCCAAGCCGGCCGAGTGCACGGCGCGCAGCCCGACGAGGGTGTCCCTCAAGCCGGATGAGAGGGTCTCGAACGCCAGGTACTGGTTGGCCCAGAGCGTGTCGCCACCGAAGGGTGGCACCTCATGGGCGTGCAGCAGGGTGTACGAGGGCGGGATGGGCAGGTAGCTCAGATCGGTGTGCCAGGCGTTGGCGAAGTTGATGACGTCCCCGGGCTCCTTGATGACCCGGATGACGTACGGCCGGCCCTCGACCGGGGCCACATAGGGCGTCACGTCCCGCCCCCCGAGCAGATCCGTCACCCGTTCGAGCTCGTCCAGGTCGAGCTCCTGGTCCCTTAGGAACACCACGAGGTGGTCGGCCAGGGCCTGGGCCAGAGCCGCCATGTCGTCGGCGGTGCGCACGCTCCGCAGGTCGAGGCCGGTCATCTCGGCGCCCAGCGCCCCGGCAGCTTGCTTCACTTCCATCAGTCAAGACTCTAGGTAGAAGGGCCGGACTCGTCTCTAAACTGCACCGGATCGTGACGAGGACGGCCGAAGGCGAGCCGGCTGCGGCTGCAGAAGAGGCTGCGGCGGGATGGTTGGCCCGACTGCGGCGGCGGGTCCGGCTGCGGCAGAGGGTCGGGCTGCGGCGGCGGGTCCGGCTGCGGCCGAGGGTCGGGCTGA
>DATGAX010000320.1:0-3958 GCA_035312965.1 Acidimicrobiales bacterium | reverse complement strand
GGATGCGCTCGGTCGTCGTGGTCTTGCCCGCGTCGATGTGGGCCATGATCCCGATGTTGCGGACCTGGGCGAGAGGCTTCGCTCGGGTTGCGGTGGCTTCAGCCATTGGGGGGACTTCTCTCTTGCTTGCTTACTTGCTTACGTCTGTGTGATTACCGGCGTCGATTACCAGCGCTGATTACCAGCGGTAGTGGGCGAACGCCTTGTTGGACTCGGCCATCTTGTGCATGTCCTCCCGGCGCTTCACCGCCGCGCCCACGCCGTTGGACGCGTCGAGCAGCTCGGCGGCCAGCTTCTGGGCCATGGTCTTCTCCCGGCGCTGGCGGGAGTAGCCGACCAGCCAGCGGATGGACAGCGTGTTGGCCCGCTTGGAGCGGACCTCGACCGGCACCTGGTAGGTGGCGCCGCCGACGCGGCGGCTCTTGACCTCGAGCTGGGGCTTGGTGTTCTCCACCGCCCGCTTGACGACCGACAGGGCGTCGCCGTCGCTCTTCTCCTTGATGATGTCGAGGGCCTCGTACACGATGCGCTCGGCCAGGCTGCGCTTGCCCCGCTCGAGCACCTTGTTGACGATCTGGGTGATGAGGACCGACCGGTAGATCGGGTCGGGCAGCAGGTCGCGGCGCGGGGCGGGTCCTTTACGGGGCATGGTCCTTAACCTCTCTTGGCCCCGTAGCGGCTGCGGGCCTGCTTGCGGTCGCGCACCCCGCTCGTGTCGAGGGTGCCGCGGATGATCTTGTAGCGGACCCCGGGCAGGTCCTTGACCCGGCCGCCGCGCACGAGGACGATCGAGTGCTCCTGGAGGTTGTGGCCCTCTCCCGGGATGTAGGCCGTGACCTCGACGCCGCTGGTCAGGCGGACACGGGCCACCTTGCGCAGGGCGGAGTTGGGCTTCTTGGGGGTCGTGGTGTACACGCGCGTGCAGACACCCCGCCGCTGGGGGGCGCCCCGCAGGGCCGGCGTCTTCGTCTTGGACGTCTTCTGTTCACGGCCCTTCCGGACCAGCTGCGCGATGGTGGGCAACCTCTACCTCGTCTTCTTTCCTCTGCCTCCACGTGTAAGCGTCGTGGAGCTCTATCTGGGGCTATCTGGGGCTTCTGCCGGGTCAGCCCCGGGAGACCTGGCGGCCGACCGGGTCGGGCCCGCGGGCCGCTTGGGCCGCGCGCATCAACCGGCCGGATGGCCGTCGTCCATGCTAGCGCAGCGGAGGGGACCGGCGAGCGGGACCACGGCTCTGAGGCACTTGGTGCTATTTCATGCAAGAGACTCTGAGCGTCTTTTCGAACTTTGAGCGGAATTGGCCCTGTCCTCCCCCGAAACCGCTCAGAGTTGAAAAAACCGCTCAGAGTCGGCTCACCGCCGCCCGGGCGGAACCACGGCCCGGCCCCCGCCCGGGCGGGCCCTACGGGTATCCGATCAGGTACCGGGACAACCCGTCGGCCATCCCCTGCGCCGCCTCTTGGCGCCACTGCGGGTCACCCAGACGCGCCGCGTCGGCCGCGTCGCGCATGTTGGCGCACTCGATCAGCGCCTTCGGCACCGTCGTCAGGTTGAGCCCGGCCAGGTCGGACCGGGGCTGCAGCCCGCCACTGCCGTCGTAGGTGGAGTCGGGCTCGCCGGTGGCTGCCTCGAAGGCGGCCCGCACCACGGAGGCCAGCTGGTCGCTGGCGCCGATGACGGCGTCGTTGGGCCCGTCGGCCACCGGCTCCAGGACGGCGACCCCCTGCCCGCC
The DNA here is from genome assembly GCA_035312965.1 of Acidimicrobiales bacterium. Classification (GTDB taxonomy): domain Bacteria; phylum Actinomycetota; class Acidimicrobiia; order Acidimicrobiales; family Palsa-688; genus JAKCDU01. The sequence goes on along the minus strand of DATGAX010000320.1, from coordinate 2,226 downwards.
GGGCGGGCCGCCGTCACCGTGGATGTCGATGGCGGCATCGGCGCCGGAATCGTTGATGATGCGGGCCCGGGTGTCGACGCACGGCCCCACCCCCGTGTTGCTCGACCGGGTCAGGACGACGGTCGCGCCGTAGGAACGGAGCAGGGCGGCCAGCCGGGTGGCGACGTCGAAGTTGAACGCGGCCTCCGTGTACCCGGCGTCGGTCTCCGTGCCGGCGGTGTCGCAGGTCTCGTAGGCCCTCCCGTTCCAGATGGGCTGGTCGATGTAGGAGGGGTCGCTCCCGTTGCCCCCGTTGTGGCCGGGGTCGACCCCGATGACCTCGCCGGCGAGGGAGAAGCCGGCCGGCCGGATGGCCGGCCCCTGGACGGGGGCGGCGTCGCCGAAGGCCTCCACCTGGCCGTTCCCCAGGACCAGCCAGTAGCCCCGGCCGGTGGGGGTGGCCACCATGCCGATCACCGGCGCGGGCAGCGCCCGGCCGCCGAGGGACCCGTAGAACCGGGCGTCGCCGAAGGCGAACACCCCGCCGTCGCGGGCGACCATCCAGTACCCCCGGGCGTCGCCTGTCCGGGCCAGGGCGACGATCGGCCGGGTCAGGCGGGTCCCGCCCGTCGAGCCGTAGAAGCGGGCGTCGCCGAACGAGAACACGCCCCCGTCGCGCGCCACGAGCCAGTAGCCCCGGCCGGTCGGCGTGGCCGCCATTCCCACCACCGGCTGGGCCAGACGGACCCCGCCCGTCGACCCGTGGAAGCCGGCATCGCCGAAGGAGAACACGCCCCCGTCACGGGCGACGAACCAGTAGCCGTGCCCGGACGGCGTGGCCACCATCTGGAGGGCGGGTTGGGCCAGCGCCATGCCGCCCGTCGACCCGTGGAAGCGGGCGTCGCCGAAGGAGAACACCCCGCCGTCCGACCCGAGGAGCCAGTACCCGGCGCCGGCGGCCGTCGTGGCGATACCGACCACCGGGGCGGCGAGCGGGTAGGAGCGGGCGTCGCCGTACGGGGTCGCGTCCCCCGCCGGGTACACGGCACCGTCCGTGGTGGCCATCCAGAAGCCTCGGTGGTCGGCTGTCGGTGCCACCGCCACCGGCACGGTGGCCCCGGCGTTGGCCGCCGCCGCGACCGAACCGGCTGCCGCGGTGGAAGCAGGCGGGTGCACCGCGCCCACCACCCCGGCGAGGGCCACCGATGCCGCGATCCGGCCCCACCGCCGCCTCGCCACGAGCGTCACAGCGGAGGCGGCAGCGCCGCCGCAGCGCCTTCCGCTTCCCGCCGGGCCAGTTGGGCCGCCGCCGCCGCCATCACCACGAACCCTACGACTTGCAGGGCGATGGCGGGAGGGTCGGCGGCCAGCTTCTCCTGGAAGGCGAGCACGCCGAGGGCCACCGATACGGCCGGGTCCGTGACGGTGAGTGCCGGCATGGACTTGGCCAGCGGGCCGGCCCGGTACCCGAGCTGGGTCAGCCCCAGCGAGGCCCCTCCGACCGCGATCATGGCCCACAGCGGCCAGTCACTGAGCAGGTGCAGGAACCCGGTGTGCCAAAGAGACGTCACCTGCTTGATGAGGGCCGCCACCAGCCCGTAGCCGACGCCGGCCGCCGTCCCCAGCAGGGCCGGCCGGTGGTCCTTGAACCAGTGCAGACCGGCCAGGGCCAGTAGGCCCACGATGGCGGCCGCGGTGATCGAGCACCAGCCCAACACGTCGGCGTCGAGCTTGACCCGGCCCGCCGTGGGCCGGGCCGCGAGGAGGAAGACGGCGAGGCCGGCGACCAGCACCACAGCCAGCAGCCATTCCCGGCCCGACGGCCGGCGTCCCTCCAACAGGGCGCTGATCGGCAGCGCGAAGAGCACACCCGAGATCAACAGCGGCTGCACGACGGCCAGCTGGCCGTGGGCCAGCGCGACCACGTGGAGCGCCAGCCCGACCGCCGCGGCCACCAGGCCGGCGATCCAGAGCGGGCGGGTGAGGAGGTGCCCCAAGAGGCGGTGGGTGCTGGCGTCAGGGGCCGTACGCGCGCTGTGGTGCTGGAGGATGCTCGACGCGGCGGCCGCCAGGGCCGAGGCCAGGGCGGTGACGACCACAGCCGCCTCGCTCATCTATCGGAGACTACCCGGGCCTGTTCCTCTGCCCCTGACGCGAGCGACGGCTGCGACGCCCCTGACGCCCCCGTCGGCTGCCAGGTCCGGCCGTGCATGAGGGTGGCCCGCTGGTACAGGTCCTCGCACCGCT
>DATGAX010000319.1:0-3641 GCA_035312965.1 Acidimicrobiales bacterium | reverse complement strand
CCGTGGCCTGGCTGGCCGAGGAACTGGGCGAGCTGGCCCGGGCCGTCCGCAAGGGGACGCCGGAGGAGCAGCTCCACGAGCTGGGCGACGTCCTGGCCTGGCTGGCCTCCCTGGCCGACCAGCTCGGCCTCTCGCTCCACGAGGCGGCGGCCCGCTACGCGACGGGATGCCCCCGCTGTGGGGGCATCCCGTGCACGTGCTCGGGGGCTCGACCTGCCGCCCCCGACTGACTACTCCTCGGTGCCGGTGCCGCCGAGTCCGAACGGCTCGGCGGGTTCGACGCGGCTGGTGCCATCGCCGAGGACCGACGGCGTCTCGCCGAGCGAGCGGAGCCACTCGGCGAGGTCCTGGTCGGTGTCGCTGGAGTAGAACGGCAGCGGCTGGGCCTCCGGGGCCACCGTCTCGATGGAGCGGTAGCGCAGCATGCCCGTTCCCGCCGGGATGAGCTTGCCGATGATCACGTTCTCCTTGAGGCCGAGCAGCTGATCGGAGCGGCCCTCGATGGCCGCCTCGGTCAGCACCCGGGTGGTCTCCTGGAACGACGCCGCCGACAGCCACGAGTCGGTGGCCAGCGACGCCTTGGTGATCCCCATGAGCTCGGGGCGGCCCTCGGCCGGCTGCTTCCCGTCCTCCACCAGAGAACGGTTCGTCTCGGCGTAGACCCGGGTGTCGACCTTCTCGCCGGGCAGGAACTCGGAGTCGCCCGGCTCGGAGACGGCCACCCGCCGCAGCATCTGGCGCACGATGAGCTCCACGTGCTTGTCGTGGATCGACACGCCCTGCTCCCGGTAGACCCGCTGGACCTCGTCGACCAGGTACACCTGGGTCTCCCGGATGCCCTTGATGTCGAGCAGCTCCTTCGGGTCGAGCGGCGTCTTCGGGTCGCCGATGAGACGCTGGCCGGCCACGACCTCGTCGCCGTCGCGCACGGCGAGGAGCACCCGGCGGGAGACCGCCGGATACGAGTCCTCGGTGCCGTCGTCGCCGACGATCGTGATCGTCCGCTCGCCGCGGTCGCTCTCGCCGACCCGGACGACGCCGGACGTGCGGGCCAGGGTGGCCTTGCCCTTCGGGCTCCGGGCCTCGAACAGCTCGACGACCCGGGGGAGGCCGTGGGTGATGTCCTCCCCGGCCACACCACCGGTGTGGAACGTCCGCATGGTCAGCTGCGTGCCGGGCTCGCCGATGGACTGGGCGGCGATGATCCCGACCGCCTCGCCGAGGTCGACCATCGTGCCGGTGGCCATCATCCGGCCGTAGCACTTGGAGCAGATTCCGACCGCGGCATCGCACGTCAGCACCGAGCGGACCCTGATCCTCGTCACGGACGGGTCGCCGGCGATCTGCTGCATCTCCAGTTCGCCGATCTCCCGCTCGTTGCGGGGAATGACGGTGCCGTCGGAGAGCGTGACGTCCTCCGCCGGGACCCGGCCCAGGATCTTCGTTTCCAGGATCCGCTCGTCGAGCGTGGTGTCGACGGTGATGCCTCGGGTGGAGCCGCAGTCATCCTCCCGGACGATGAGCTCCTGGGCGACGTCGACGAGGCGGCGGGTGAGGTAGCCGGAGTCCGCCGTCCGCAGGGCGGTGTCGGCCAGACCCTTCCGGGCGCCGTGGGTCGAGATGAAGTACTCGAGCACGGAGAGGCCCTCACGGAAGTTCGACTTGATCGGCCGGGGGATGATCTCGCCCCGGGGGTTCGCCACCAGACCCCGCATACCGGCGATCTGGCGGACCTGCATGATGTTCCCTCGGGCGCCGGAGCCGACCATCATGTCGATGGGGTTGAACTTTTCGGCCGCCATCGACCGCTGCATCGCCTCCCGGACCTTGTCGGTGGCCTCCGTCCAGATCTCGATCTCCTTCTGGCGCCGCTCGTCGTCGGTGATGACGCCCTTGCGGAACTGGGTCTCGACCTTCTCCGCCTCCCGCTCGAAGCCATCGAGGATCTGGGCCTTGTCGGGCGGCGTGCGGACGTCGTCGATGGAGATCGTCAGTCCCGACCGGGTCGAGAAGTGGAAGCCGAGGTCCTTCAGGTTGTCGAGGCTCTGGGCCACGATCGCCTTCGGGAAGAAGCGGACGAGGTCGTCGACGATCGTTGTCATGTCGCGCTTCTTGACCGCCGTGTTCTGGAACGGGAAGTCGGCGGGGAAGGCCTCGTTGAGGAGCAGACGGCCGAGGGTCGTCTCGACGACGACCACCGGACCATCAGAAGATGATCCAGTGCCGTTGTGGGCCTCGGGCCGCTTGACCACGATGGAGGAGGGGGCAGCGTCGGATCGCTCCGGGAACCGGTCCTCGGGGAACTTCGAGGCCGGCATCCGAACCCGGATCTTGGCGTGGATCGCCAGCGGCGCCGCCTCGGGGTCGTACGACGCCCGGTCATAGGCCATCTCGGCCTCCGACAGCGAGCCGAAGTACCGCCCCTCGCCCGGCGCGCGCTCCACCTCCTCGGTCAGGTAGTAGGCGCCGATGACCATGTCCTGGGTGGGGATGGCGATCGGGCGGCCGTGCGCCGGGGAGAGGATGTTGTTGGCCGACAGCATGAGGATCCGGGCCTCGGCCTGGGCCTCCGCCGAGAGCGGCAGGTGGACGGCCATCTGGTCGCCGTCGAAGTCGGCGTTGAAGGCGGCGCAGACCAGCGGGTGGATCTGAATGGCCTTGCCCTCGACCAGCACCGGCTCGAAGGCCTGAATCCCGAGGCGGTGCAGCGTCGGCGCCCGGTTGAGCAGCACCGGGTGCTCCTTGATGACCTCCTCCAGCACGTCCCACACCTGGGGACGCGACCGCTCCACCATCCGCTTCGCCGACTTGATGTTCTGGGCGAACTCCAGGTCGACGAGGCGCTTCATGACGAAGGGCTTGAACAGCTCGAGGGCCATGGCCTTGGGCAGGCCGCACTGGTGGAGCCGCAGCTGGGGGCCGACCACGATCACCGACCGGCCGGAGTAGTCGACGCGCTTGCCGAGCAGGTTCTGGCGGAACCGGCCCTGCTTGCCCTTCAGCATGTCGGAGAGGCTCTTGAGCGGCCGGTTGCCCGGGCCGGTCACCGGCCGGCCGCGGCGCCCGTTGTCGAACAGGGCGTCGACGGCCTCCTGAAGCATCCGCTTCTCGTTGTTGACGATGATCTCGGGGGCGCCGAGGTCGAGCAGGCGCTTCAGCCGGTTGTTCCGGTTGATGACGCGGCGGTAGAGGTCGTTGAGGTCGGAGGTGGCGAACCGGCCGCCGTCGAGCTGGACCATCGGCCGCAGGTCGGGCGGGATGACCGGGACCGCCCGCAGCACCATGCCGGTGGGCGAGTTGACGAGCCGGTCCTCCTCGTTGCGGCGGTTGAAGGCCGAGACGACCTTGAGGCGCTTGATGGCCTTGGCCTTCTTCTGGCCCTTGCCGGTGGAGATCGTGTCCCGGAGGAACTCCTCTTCGGCGTTGAGGTCGAGGCGGGAGATGAGCTCTTCCACGGCCTGGGCGCCCATGCCGCCGGCGAAGTACTCGGCGTAGCGGTCCTGCAGGTCGCGCCAGACCCGCTCGTCGTCGATGAGCTGCTTGGGGGCCAGCGAACTGAAGGTGTCGAACACCGTCTTCAGGTGCTCGATCTCGTTGTTGCGGCGGTCCCGGTAGTCGCCGATCTCCTTCTCCGCCGCCTT
>DATGAX010000318.1:0-3941 GCA_035312965.1 Acidimicrobiales bacterium | reverse complement strand
GCCGAGGTATTCGCCGGCAGTGCGGGTTCGCTCGACGTGGCCATCGGTCAGCTCATCTGTCTGCGGGAGGCCCTCTGGCGCGAGGTGGAGTCGCGGCTCCCCGCTCCGGAGCGGGACGAGACCCATCACCGGCTGACCATGGTCATCGACCGGGCCATCGGGGTCGTCGCCAGCAGGACCCGGGAGCGACTCGAGCACCAGGCCCTGGTCGACCCCCTCACCGTGCTCCTCAACAGGCGGGCCCTGGAGCGAGACGCCCGCCGGGAGGTGGGACGCGCCGCCCGCCATCGCCGCCAGTTCACCGTGGTGATGCTGGACGTCGACGGGCTCAAGGCGGTCAACGACCGAGACGGCCACAGCTCTGGTGACCGGCTCCTGCGGACCATGGCCGCCGGGCTTCGGGACGCCCTGAGAACAGGTGACTCCGCCTACCGCATCGGCGGCGACGAGTTCGTCCTGTTGCTTCCCGAGGCGGTAGAGGCCGACGTGGAGACCATCGCCAGCCGCGTCTGCGCCGCCGGGGCACCCGCGTTCAGCTGGGGAGCGGCGACCTATCCGAAGGACGGGGAAGGGCTGGAGGCCCTGCTGGCCCGGGCCGACGAGCGCATGATGCGGCAGCGCCGCCAGGAGCGGGCACCGGAACCCGATCGGTAGCCTGCCCCGCGGCCGGCTGTGCGAGCCGGCGACGAAGGGCCGGCCCCCGAGCCGGCAGCGAGGAGGAGGGGTGTGCCCACCAGCGCCGAGGTCCAGGCCCAGCTCACGGGGCCCGGAGGGCCGTTCGAGGTCGTGACCGAGCCCGTGCTCGGCCGGCCCATGCGGGTCTACAAGCAGCGTCTCCGCTCGCTCCGCGAGGTTCCCGCTCTGGCCGCGGCTCGAGGCGACGAGCAGCCCCATATCGTCTTCGGCGAACGCCGCATCGGGTTCTCGGAGTTCGTGTCCGCCGCCAACGGTGTATCGCGAAGCCTGTCGGAGGGCTTCGGCATCGGGCGCGGGGATCGCGTCGCCGTGCTGTCGGCCAATAACCCCGAGTGGTGCCTCACCTTCTGGGGAACCGTGGACCTGGGCGCCGTCCTGGTGGGCCTGAACGGGTGGTGGAAGGCCGACGAGATCCTGTTCGGCCTCCAAGACTCGGGGGCGCGGGTGCTGGTCGCCGACGCCGCCCGCCTGGCTCGGATCGCCGACCGGCTCTCCGAGTGCCCGCAGCTGGAGACCGTCTTCCTCGTCGATGGCGCCCAGGACCCGGAGGACGCCCGGGTGCAGCGTTTCGCCCGCCTCCTGGCCGAGCCTGGCCCCGAGCTGCCGTCCGGCCCCATAGACGAGGACGACCCCGCGGTCATCTTCTACACCAGCGGGACCACGGGACGGCCCAAGGGCGCGGTATCGACCCACCGCTCCATGGTCGCGAACCTGCAGAACACCTTCTACAACGCCGTGTCCGGCTCGCTGGCCAATCCCGACGCGGGTGGCCCCGCCGTGGGCGGCCAGAGCCAGGCCGTGAGCCTCCTCACATCACCCCTCTTCCACGTCTCGGGCTGCCACTCCGGCATCGTCGTGGGTCTGGCCGGGGGAGTGCGCCTGGTCATGCCGACCGGTCGTTTCGATCCCGAGAACGCCATGCGCCTCATCGAGCGCGAGCGGGTCTCGGTCTGGGCGGCCGTGCCGACCATGGTGTGGCGGGTGGTGGAGCATCCCGACCGCCACAACCACGACCTGTCCTCGGTCACGACGGTGGCCTATGGGGGATCGCCCTCCGCCGGCGAGCTCCAGCGACGGGTCAAGGAGACGTTCCCCAGCGTCCGCACCCTGGGGAACGCCTACGGGCTGACGGAGTCGAGCTCGGTGGCAACCGTGAACTACGGCCAGGAGTTCATAGACCGTCCGGAGTCGGTGGGCCGGCCCCTGCCCGTGGTCGAGATCCGGGTGGTCGATGACAAGGGCAACGAGCAGGGCATCGGGCAGCTCGGTGAGGTGTGCATCCGGGGCCCCATCGTCATGCCCGGCTATTGGAACCGTCCCGACGCCACCGCCGAGGTGCTGCGGGACGGGTGGTTGTTCACTGGAGACCTCGGCTACCTCGACGAGGACGGCTACCTGTACATCACGGACCGGGCCAAGGACATGATCATCCGGGGCGGCGAGAACGTGTACTGCGTCGAGATCGAGAACCGGCTCGTCGAGCACCCGAGGATCGCCGAGGCCGCGGTGGTGGGGATACCGCACCCGACCCTGGGCGAGGAGGTCAAGGCCGTCGTGCGGCCCGAGCCGGGGGCGACCGTCAGCGCCGACGAGGTCAGGGCGTGGGTGAAGAAGACCCTGGCCGACTTCAAGGCGCCCGCCCACGTCGAGTTCGTACAGGAGCCGCTGCCCCGCAACCCCTCGGGCAAGCTGCTGAAGAACGTGCTCCGCGGTCAGGGCGAGGTGAGCTTTGCCGAGACCCTCTGAGCTCCGTCGCTGATCGGGCGGCAGCCCGATAGAGTCATCGGCTCGGGGCCGTTAGCTCAGGTGGCTAGAGCGCTTGCATGACGCGCAAGAGGTCGGGGGTTCAAGTCCCTCACGGCCCACCCGTCTGACCTGGGCTTTCGTGAGAAACCCGGCCTCCAGGGGCCGGGTTTCGTCGTCAGGTGCAGCAACGGCTGCAGCAGCCCGGCTCAGGAACCGGCTCAGTCCGACCCGAAGAGGTGCTCCATCGGCGCCACGTGGGCGCTCATCGTTGCCCGCACCCGGTGGCGGTAGTGCTGCTCCAGCATGCGCGTCGAGGCGTGGCCGAGCAGGTCGGCGATGACCTCGAGCGGGACGCCGGCGTCGTGGAGCAGCGAGGCCGCCGAGTGCCGGCCGAGCTCGTTCGGGCTGACGTTGGGCACCTTGGCCCGTTCGGTCAGGGCACGCACAGCGTGGCGCAGGTTCGAGGGGTCGATCGGCGTGCCGATCGACGTCGTGAACACGAGCCCGGAGTCGACCCACGACGCGCCGGCGGCCCGGTGCTCCTTGAGTTGGTGCTTGCGGCGCCGCCGCAGCGCGCCGAGGACGGGCGCGGGCAGGTCCAGCCGTCGGCGTGACCGGGACGTCTTGGTGTCACCGAGGCGCGACTTGCCGCGCTCGGTCTTGAGCGAGCCGGTGACAGCGAGCGTCCCGGCGGCGAGGTCGACGTCGACCCAGCGCAGGCCGGTCAGCTCACCCGGGCGCAGGCCGAGCATGAGCGCGGTGACGAACAGGGCCTCCAGGCGGTCGCCCCCGGCGGCCTTGAGCACCTTGCGAGCCTCGTCGGGGGAGAGGAACCGTCTCTCGGCCGGCGCCTTGGTGGCGGGCATCTCGGCGATTCGGGCCACATTGCGGCGAACCTTGCCCCGCCGTTCGGCCGCGGCCAGGGCCTGGCCCAGGTAGGACTTGACCCGGGCCACGGTGCGCCTGCTCTTTCCCGCAGCCACCATGGTCGCCAATAGCTGCTCGACGTGCTCGGGCTCGAGTTCCCGCAGGCGCTTGCCTCCGAGGGCCGGCTTGATCCAGCGCTCCACCGCCCAGGTGGCGTTGTCCACGGTGTTGACGCTCTTCGTCTCGGCCGTCGCCTTGGCCTCGAGCGTCCCCAGCCACCATTTGAGGAAGGGGCCCAGCCGGTCGGTGCCGCCGGCGGGCAGGCCCTGGGAGAGCTCCGCCTGGACCTCGATCAGCCTGGCCGCGCAGGTCTCCCGGTCCTTGCCCGATACGTAGCGGCGGCGCCCATCGGGCAGGGTCACTGCGCCCCGGTACACCCTGTCCCGGGCCGAGAAGTAGATCGTCCCCTCTCTGTTCCCGCGCCTGGCGGGCTTCCTCGCCATGTCAGCGACCTGGCGCGGCTCCGCGCTCGCGACCCGACGGTGGACGACCGCGGGAACGACGAAGGCGGGTCATCGGCATGCTCCTCCAGCCCGTGTGAGGGGTGCCTGGGGGAGGAGCATCAGCCGTCG